>JAGOBQ010000391.1 GCA_017999215.1 Thermoanaerobaculia bacterium | reverse complement strand
GGGCGGGACGTCGCGCCGTTCCTCGCGCCGTGGATCGAGGAACGCGGCTTCCCCGAGCCGAGGGTGGAGGCGAGGGCGCGGAAGGACGGAAAGGGCTGGCGGGTGACGCTCGCCGTCACACAGGCGGGGCGGCCGTACCACCTTCTCGGGAGCGTCGCGATCGACGCGGGGGGCAGGCGTCTCGTGAAGCCCTTCGAGGTGAAGGGGGCCCGCGCCGAGCTCGCCTTCACGGTCCCGGAGAAGCCGACCCGCCTCCTCTTCGACGCGGGGCGGGACCTCCCGGTCCCGCTCGAGAACCCCTATTCGTTCCTCAGCTTCACCGACGAGTTCCGGCACGCGAAGGTCGTCTACGGGACGACCCGCCAGATCGAGGCGAACCACACGCTCGCCCTCCGCTTCCAGACGCTCCTCGCCGACACCTACAGCGAGGAGCTCCCTCCCGTCGTCAAGGACTCCGAGCTGACCGAGGAAGAGCTCGCCGGGAGCGACCTCTTCGTCCTCGGCGCGCCGTCCGACAACGCCCTCGCGGCGCGGCTCGCCGGGAAGCTCTCGGCGACGTTCGGGAAGGGGTGGTTCGCCTACGACGGGAAGACCTACGGGCGTTCCGACGACGGCCTCTACCTCTGCGTTCCGAACCCGTGGAACCCCGAGCGGGTCGTCTGGCTCTTCGCGGGCAACTCCGCCCTCCAGCTCCACCAGATGACGAAGGCGTGGGGCGGGAGCCTCCCGCAGTGGGCCGTCTACCGCTCCGACGAGGTCGTCACCCGGGGCTTCACGACGCCCGCGCGGTTCGTCTTCGAGCGGCTCGGGGAGTAGGCGGAGGCGGCGGCTCTTCCGCTCGCGTGAGGAGCGCGAGGAGGAGGGCGTACGCGGCGAGGACGAGGGCGCCGACGAGGGCGTAGCGCTGGTCGTCCCACGTCAGGAGGAACGGGACCGCCCCCGTCGCGGCCGCGAGGAGCGACGTGACGACCCCGGCCTCCTCGCGCTCGGAGTGGAGGAGCGCGAGGAGGAGGAGGACGGAGGCGTAGTAGCAGGTCAGGTCGGCGAGGACGAAGACGAGCCCCGAGCCTCCCGCCGCCGCCGCCCAGGAGGGGCGCGAGCGGAACGCCCAGGCGCACGCGGCGAGGAAGGCGACGGAGAGGGCGAGGCGGAGGGGCCGGGCGCCGCGCAGGGCGGCGGCCTTCGTCTCCTTCCACCCCTTCCAGGGCTCCACGGCCTCGGGGAAGACGAGCGCCCGGCCGCTCGTCGCGGCGCGCCACGTGAGGGTCGTGCCGAGGCCGACGTTGTTCGTCAGCGGGGTCGCGAGGTGCTTCCGGCTGTTGGCGGCGAGCTCGCCCCAGGCGCTCCACCGGACCGACTCGAAGCCGCCCGCCGCAAGGAGAGAGAGGGGGAGGACGACGGCGGCCGCGAGGAGGGCGCCCAGTGCGACCCGCAGCTCGGTGCGCACCGCCTCGAGCCGCCGCTCGCGCACGAGCCGGAAGACGGCCGCCGCGCCGAGGCCGAGGAGGAGCGCTCCCGGGAAGAGCCGGAGGAGCGTCGAGAGCCCGAGCGCCGCCCCGGCCAGCCGGGGGCGCCCCAGCTTCAGGAGGGCGATGCCCGACATCGCGGCGGCGAGCCAGTCCATCCGGAGGAACGATCCCCCGTTCCAGTCGAAGCGTCCCGGGAAGTTCGTCCCCCAGAAGACGAGCGCGACGCACGCGGCCCGGAAGCCGAAGGCCCGCAAGACGAGGAGCCACGCTCCGAGGAGAAGGAGGGGGTCGAGGAGGGCGAGGGCCCGGAGGGAGCCGTCGGTCGCCGGGCCGGCGGCGCGGGAGAGGGCGCTGCCGAGGATCCCCCACGCGGGCGTCGCGTTGTAGCCGTGGTCGAGGAGCATCCGGCGGAACGTCTCCGGTCCCGCCTCGGCGCGGAACCAGAGGACGTCCGTGACGAACGCCTCCCAGCGCGGCCCGAGCCGGGCGGGCCACTTCGCGAGCGCGTCGTCGGCCGACGTCGTCTCGATCGCGTTCGTCGACAGGTTTCGGAGCGGGACGGTCGTCCCGGGAGGAAGGAGCCCGGCGGCCCGCTCGGCCGCGAGCGCCGCCTCGTAGAGGCCGGTGTACCCGAGCTCGGGGAAGTACTTCGCGCCGACGACGTAGTGGAAGCTGTCCCAGGCGTGGACGAGCCGTCCTCCGTGAAACTGCCCGAAACCGAAGAACGCGGCGGCCGAGAGGAGCCCCAACGCGACGAGCGCGCGGTCGCGGAAGCGGACGAGCTTTTCCGGGCGACCCTGCCGGCGGAGCAGGACGCCCCCGGCGAGGAGGAGCGCCGCGGCGAGGGCGAGGAAGGCCCTCGCCGCGACGAGCCGATCGCCTTCCGTCGGCCCCGTCCGAGGGGGCGTCGCTGACGTCGCCGGCCCGGTCCACGACGGGGGAGGCTGCGAGTACGCCGCGAGCTCTCCAACCGCGTACCGGCCGTCACCCCCGCTCGCGTGGACGAGGAGGAAGTGGACTTCCCGGGAAGGGACGATCGGGACCCGGCGCGTCCGCAGCCCGCCCGATGCGTCTCCCGCCTCGATCCTCACGAGCCCGCGCCAGGTCGTCCCGTCCGAGGAGCCCTCGACCATGTAGTCGTCCCCGGCATCCGCCTGAAGGAGGAGCGCCCCGACGGAGCGGGCCTCCCCGAGGTCGACGACGAGGTGGGCCGAAGGGTCGAGCAGCCGTACAGCGCGGCCCGACCGCTCCGCGTCGGCGGCGGAGGCCCCTTCCGTCGCCAGCAGCCCGTCGGTCGCGGCGGGTGCTCCGGCGAGACCCGTCCCCGCGGCCGACCGGCCCAGCAGGAGGTTCCCGCCCGGCAGGCCGAGCGAGGCGGCGAGGAGGAGCGTCGGGAGCATCTCTACGAGGCGCCGGAAACCCGGCGGCGCCGGAAGCGTATCTCGGACGCCATCAGACGAAGAGCGGCCGGCACGGACCCCGCCCTGGGTCCGGGCGTCGGCCTTTCCGAAGGAGGACCCGATGTTCCGAAAGACGTACCGGCTCGCGCCGGCCCTCGCTCTCTCCCTCGCCCTCGCGTTCCCGGCCGCCGCCCAGCGCCTCGCCGGCCCGCCGAGCGGCGGCAACCAGAAGGCCTCGGTGTCGCAATGGATCGGCCCGGTCGAGGTGAACGTCGCCTACAACAGCCCGAAGGTGACCGCTCCCGACGGCACGGACCGCCGCGGGAAGATCTGGGGAGGCCTCGTGCCGTGGGGGATGTCGAAGGACTCCTTCGGCACCTGCGGTGAGGAGTGCCCCTGGCGGGCCGGCGCGAACGAGAACACCGTCTTCCGGATCTCGCACGACGTGAAGGTCGAAGGGCAGCCGCTCGCGGCGGGCGCCTACGGCCTCTTCATGGTGCCCGGGCCCGAAGAGTTCACGGTCATCTTCTCGAAGAACTCCACGAGCTGGGGCCACTACTTCTACGACGCGAAGGAGGACGCCCTCCGCGTGAAGGTGAAGCCGAGGAAGGCGCCGTACACCCACTGGATGACGTTCGACTTCGTCGAGCGCAAGCCTTCCGAGGCGACCGTCGCCCTCCGGTGGGACGAGCTCGAAGTGCCGATCCGCGTCGAGGTCCCCGACGTCGACGGCCTCTACCTCGCCGAGATCCGAAAGCAGCTCCGGAACGCGACCGGCTTCGACTGGCAGTCGTGGGAGCAGGCCGCGCAGTTCTGCCTCCAGCGGAAGACGAACCTCCCCGAGGCGCTGAAGTGGGCCGAGCACGCCGCGACGCCGGGCTTCACGGGGCAGGAGAGCTTCCGGACCCTCTCGACGCTCTCGCAGGCGCAGGCTGCGAACGGCATGGCCGACGCCGCGAACGCGACGATGCAGAAGGCGATGGCCCATCCGAGCGCGACCGCCGTCGACCTCCACATGTACGCTCGCGGGCTCCAGGCGCAGAAGAAGACCGACGAGGCCGTCGCCGTCTACCTCCTGAACGCGAAGAAGCACCCGGGACAGTGGCCGGTCGACGTCGGCCTGGCGCGCGCGTACTCGGCGCAGGGAAAGCTGAAGGAGGCCCTCGCCGCGGCGAGGAAGGCGCTCGCGCAGGCGCCGGACGACGTGAACCGGAAGGGCCTGCAGTCGATGATCGAGAAGCTCTCGGCCGGAAAGGCGATCGACTGAAGACGGCCGGCGCGCGCGCCGCCGTTCCGGCCTTCAGCGCCTGCGCAGGACCCTCAACGTTCCGAGAACGTCGCTGTAGGAATCGGTCCAGACACGGACGGGCCGCTCCGGCCCGTCCCACGGCTCGCCGAACGGGGCGAGCTCGGCGGCGCGGAGTCGCTCGCGCGACGGCGAGAGGACGAGCCAGAAGGAGGCGCGGGCCAGGCCCTTCGCCTCCTCTCCGACGCTCAGTCCGTGGAAGCCGCTCGCGTTCGCGAGGGCCCGCACGGCAGGCTCGAGGTCGAGGTGTCGGTTCGAGATGTGGACCGCGAGGACCGAGCGCGGTCCGGCGAGGTGGCGTCGATAGAGCTGGAACGCCTCGAGCGTCAGCAGATGCACGGGGATCGCGTCGCTCGAGAAGGCGTCGAGGACGAGGACGTCGTATCGCTGAGGGGGTTCGCGCTCGAGCGAGAGCCGGGCGTCGCCCAGTACGACCTC
>JAGOBQ010000390.1 GCA_017999215.1 Thermoanaerobaculia bacterium | reverse complement strand
TCGTTCCGGACGACGCGGATCGGGATCCGGGCGAGGACCGGCGCGAAGCGTCCCTTGGCCGTGAAGGCGGTGAAGAATCCGTCCCGGAGGAGCGGGAGGATCTTCGGGGCGATCCCGCCGCCGACGAAGACGCCTCCCGTGGCGAGCGCCTTCAGGGCGAGGTTCCCCGCCTCGGCGCCGAAGAGGGAGACGAAGCGGTGGAGCGTCCGCTGGCAGACGGGGTCGCTCTCGTCGAGCGCCGCGCGGCTGACGACCGGGGCCGCATCGCCCGAGGCGGCGATCTCCCGCCCGAGCCATTCCGGCTCGGGGAGGCCCGAAAGAACGCGCTCGAAGCGGTAGAGCGTCCCGAGGCCCGGCCCGGAGACGACGCGCTCCCACGAGACGTGCCCGTGCCGCAGGCGAAGCGTCTTCAGGAGCTCGATCTCCTCGTCGTTGCGCGGCGCGAAGGAGGCGTGGCCTCCCTCCGACGGCATCGGGACGAACCCGGCCCCGGAGCGGAAGAGGATCGCCTCTCCGAGGCCGGTGCCGGCGGAGATGAGCGCCCCGTTGCCGCGCGGGTCGGCTTCGCCCCGGTTCAGGACCTCGAAGTCTCCCGGAGCGAGCTCGGCGAGCCCCCAGGCGTTCGCCTCGAGGTCGTTCAGGACGACGGCGGGGACGCCGAGCGAGGCGCGGAGAGAGGCGGCGTCGACCGAGAACGCGACGTTCGTCCCCTCCGCCTTCCCGTCGCGGACCGGGCCGGCCACCCCGAACGCCGCCGCCTCGAGGCCCGGCTCGCCGGCGACGAATGCGGCGGCCGCCTCGACGAGGCTCGTCACGTCGCGCGTCGGCACGCGGGCGCGGCGGCGCTCGACGAGCGCGCCGTCCGCGAGGTCGTAGAGGGCGAGGCGGAGGTTCGTTCCGCCGACGTCTCCCGCGAGCAGCATCGTCACACCTCCCCGGCGGCGGCGCGGTCGAGCAGGAAGAGCCTCTCGCCGTCGAGAGGCTCGACGCGAGCGGCGGGGAGCGAGGCGTCTCCCGCGAGGACGCGGGCGAGCGCCGCGCTCTTGCCCGCTCCGGAGACGACGAAGGCGACGGCGCGCGCCGCGTTGAGGAGCGGAAGCGTCATCGTGACGCGCGACGGCGGAGGTTTCGGTGCGCCGTCGACCCTCACGACGAGCCGCTCCGTCTCGTCGGCCGCCGGGTGCCCCGGGAAGAGCGAGGCCGTGTGGCCGTCCTCGCCGAGGCCGAGGAGGACGAGGTCGAGGACCGGGAGCGCGGGCGCCGGCGCGCCGAGCCGCGCGCGCAGGAGCGCCTCGTAGCGCTCCGCGCCGTCCGGCGCGAGAGCCGGGATCGGATGGACGTTCTCGGGCGGGACGGGGACGTGCAGGAGGAAGGCCTCCCGGATCGCCGCGTCGTTCCGCTCCCCGTCGCACTCGCCGACGGCGCGTTCGTCGCCGAAGAAGAGCTCGACGGAGCCCCACGGGACGAGCTCGGCCCAGGGCGCGGCGGCGAGCCGGCGATAGGCGGCGAGCGGCGTCGTCCCGCCCGCGAGCGCGGCGCGGAACCGCCCGCGCTCGGCGACCGCCTCGGCCGCGCGGACGGCGAAGAGCTCCGCGACCCCCTCCGCGAGCGCCGCGGCCGACGGGAAGACGGTGACCTGCGTCGTCGCCACGGCGCGCTCCTCCCTTACGGTCGCCGCCAGCGCCGGCCGTCGCGCGCGAGGAGCTCGGTCGCCGCCTCCGGGCCCCACGTCCCCGCCTCGTAGTTCGGCAGGTCGGGCGGCGGGCTCTCGGCCCAGACGTCGAGGACCCCCTCGACGAGCTCCCAGGCCGCCTCGACCTCGTCGCGACGCGCGAAGAGGGTGCCGTCGCCGTTCAGGGCGTCGAGGAGGAGCCGCTCGTAGGCGTCGGGCGTCGCCTCGCCGAAGTGCTCCGCGTAGCGGAAGTCCATCTTCACGGTCTCGACGCGCATCGTCGGGCCGGGGCGCTTGGCGCCGATCCGGAGCGCGATCCCCTCGTCGGGCTGGATCCGGAGGACGAGGACGTTCGGCTCGCCGACGGCGCACCCCGCGTGCCGGAAGAGGGCGATCGGCGGCGTCTTGAACGTGATCGCGATCTCGGTGACCCGTTTCGGCAGACGCTTGCCGGCCCGGAGGTAGAACGGCACGCCGGCCCAGCGCCAGTTCTCGATCTGGAGCTTCCAGGCAGCGTAGGTCTCGCGGACGGAGGCGGCGGCGACGTCGGGCTCCTCGCGGTAGCCGGCGACGGCCTTCCCGCCGATCGTCCCCGCGGCGTACTGCCCGCGCACCGTGTCGCGCAGCACCTCGTCCGGCGAGGGCGGCCGGACCGACCGGAGGACCTTCACCTTCTCGTCGCGGACGACGTTCGCCTCGAACGCCACGGGCGGCTCCATCGCCACGAGGCAGAGGAGCTGGAGGAGGTGGTTCTGGACGACGTCCCGGAAGATCCCCGCCTCCTCGAAGAACTTCCCGCGCCCCTCGACGCCGATCGACTCGGCCACCGTGATCTGCACGTGGTCGACGTAGCGGCGGTTCCAGAGCGGCTCGAAGATGCCGTTGCCGAGGCGGAAGACGAGGATGTTCTGCGTCGTCTCCTTGCCGAGGTAGTGGTCGATCCGGAAGAGCTGCCGCTCGCGGAAGGAGGAGTGGACCGCCTCGTTGAGCGCGTGCGCGGAGGCGAGGTCGTGGCCGAACGGCTTCTCGACGACGAGGCGGGACCACGGCCCGCTCCCCTCGACCGGGTGGACGAGCCCCGCGGCGCCGAGCCGCCGTGCGGCGTCGCCGATCCCCGACGGGGGAATGGCGAGGTAATAGAGCCGGTTCCCCGGCAGGCCGCGCTCCGCCTCGATCGCCGCGAGGCGCCCCTTCAGCTCCGCGAAGCTCGCGTCGCTCCCCAGGTCGCCCCGGACGGCGTGGAGGCGCGCGGCGAACGTCCGCCGCTCCTCGGCGTCCGCGCCTCCGCGCCCGTGCTCCTCGAGAGCGGCGGCGAGGTCGTCGCGCCACGCCTCGTCCGACCCGACCGAGCGGGCGAAGCCGACGATCGCCGTCTCCGGCGCGAGGAGCCCCTGGCGATGGAGCTCGAAGAGCGCCGGGACGAGCTTCCGGCGCGCGAGGTCGCCCGAGCCTCCGAAGATGACGATCGTCGCCGCGGGGGCCGGGGCGGGGCTCACGCGCCTTCCGTCACTGCGGCCGGATCCTCACCGTCCGGGCCGATTCCCGGAGGGCGGCGCGCCGCCGCTCCTCGACGACGGCGAGGAGCTCGTCGTAAGACCTCTCGAAGAGGACGACCCCTTCCCCCTGGAGCTTCTCGCCGAGCGCCTCGACGTCGAGGCCGAGCTCGGCCAGCTCCTCGAGCGTCCGTCGCGCCTCGTCGACCCCCTCGAGGACGGTGTCGCCGGGGTCCCGGCCGTGGTCGAGGAGCGCGAGGAGCGTCTTCTCGGGGAGCGTGTTCACGGTGTCGGGGCCGACGAGGTTCTCGACGTAGAGGAGGTCGGAGTAGGCCGGGTTCTTCGTCCCGGTGGAGGCCCAGAGCGGGCGCTGGACGCGGGCGCCCTTCGCCGCGAGCGCCTTCCACGAGCCGGTGCCGAAGGCCGCGAGGTAGTCCTGGTAGACGACCTTCGCGTTCGCGAGCGCGGCCTTCCCCATCAACCCCTCGAGCTTCTGCTTCAGGGCTCCGGAGGCGATCGCCGCCCTCTCCCCGAGGAGCTTGTCGACGAGCGAGTCGACGCGGGAGACGAAGAACGACGCCACCGAGGAGACCTTCGACGGGTCGCCGCCGGCGGCGACGAGCGCCTCGATCCCCGCCTGGTAGGCGTGCGCGACGTCGCGGTAGTGCTTCCGGTTGAACATGAGCGTCACGTTCACGGAGACGCCCGCGGCGATCAGCTGGCGGACGGCGACGCAGCCGGCGGGCGTCGCCGGGACCTTGATGAAGACGTTCGGGCGCCCGAGGAGGCGGTGGAGGCGCTTCGCCTCGGCGATCGTCCCCTCGATGTCGAACGCGAGGCTCGGGAGGACCTCGAGCGAGATCCAGCCGTCCTCGGCGTTCGCGGCGTGCTGCGCGGCGAAGAGGTCGGCGCCGGCGGCGATGTCGCCGCGGGTCAGCTCGTCGTAGACGCCGAAGGCGTCCTTCCCCTCGTCGGCGAGGTTCGCGATCCGGTTCTCGTAGTCGCCGTCTCCCTTGCCGATCGCCTGGCCGAAGATCGTCGGGTTCGAGGTGACGCCGTAGACGGAGCCGGTCGCGATGCGGCCCGCGAGCTCTCCCGTGGCGATCATCCGGGCCGAGATGCTGTCGAGCCAGACGGCCTGGCCCCGCTTCCGGTAGTCGACGGAGCGATTCATTCGGGTCCTCCTGGGATGTCGGACGGCCGGGCCGTCCCGAGGGTTCCCGCATCGTATACCGGCGTCGCGGCCCGCCGCCTCACTCCGATCCCGGATCGTTCTGGCCCCGTTCGAGCAACGGCGCTACGCTGGCCGGCCGATGAGCCGGCTCGCAAGATCCCTCCTCCTCGCGGCGGCCGTCGCGCTCCCCCTCCGCGGCGCGGAGCCGCCGGCGCCCCCGCTCCCCCTCGAAGCCGTCCTCACCCCCGCCCGCCACCGCGCCCCGCCCCCCCGGGCC
>JAGOBQ010000389.1 GCA_017999215.1 Thermoanaerobaculia bacterium | reverse complement strand
AGGCCGTCGGCGTGGCGCGGCGAGGCGACGACCTGGATGCCGAAGCGGCCGAGGTCCCAGCCGATCGTCCCGAGGACGTTCACGTCGGCCTCGCAGGCGGGGAGGGTCGGTGTGTTCGAGTAGACCGCCCACGAGGCAACGGGGCTCTACCGCTCCGCGGCCGACTGCATCATGCTCACCCACACTTAGACCGGCTTCTGCCCAGTGTACCGGAAGGTCATTGCGAGGGTCGTCGACGGCTACCGGTAGGGTCACACCTCAGGCACGCCGTTCGTTCCTTCCCGAGGGATCGTCCGCCACGAGGCGATTCGCGGCCGAACGGAATTCGGCTGGACTCCCCGTCCGGCAGTTCGCGAGGTCGGTGATCTACCTGGATCCCGGCGCTCCCGCGTTCGGGGGCTTCGGTGGATTCAGGCTGACGCGGGTTCCGGGAAGGACCACTCCCGTCACGCACGGCTCGGACGTCGCAGGATTGCAGAGCTCGTAGGTGCCGCTCTCAAGATGGAGTTCAGCACTCGCGCCGGGTGCGGGCCTAACGCCCGCGAGGCGGAGGAGCAGCGGGACCGGAACGACCGCCTGGTTGTGATGGAAGACGAGTGGAGAACGACCCATCGGCGGAAGAGCCACCCAACCTCCGACTCCCTCCAAGATGACTGAGACCCGGCCGTCATCCGGCACCTGCACCCTCCCCGAGGAAATGGGCAGGCCGGCCCCGACGACCACGAAGTCGAGAGTACGCGCGCCGCCAGCTCCAGAGAGGCTGAACTCTCCGTCCGGGCCTGTTACTGTCTCCGCGATCCGTCCGCCGGCGGGCGACCAGGCGACCACGCGAGCCCCGGCCACGGGAGTTGATCCCAGCTGCACGACCCCTTCAACCTCTGTCGGTCTCCTCAGCACGAGCGTCTGCGTGGGGGCTCCTGCATCTCCAAGAACTAGCGAAACCGGTTCGCTCGCGGAACTCCCTTTCTCGGCCAGGAGGGAGATCATGCCACCCTGCAAGCCCCGAAGGCGAAATCGTCCGTCCGCTTCCGACTCCGCCTTGGCAATGCTCTCGCCGGTCGCCCGAACGCGGGCTCCCTGCACGGGCCGCCCCTCCTCGTCGACAACGTTCCCGTCGACGGTGATGTCGGGCACCCGGACATCCACTCGAGCCCGCCCCGGCCCCACGACTTCCATCGGAACACTCAGCAGGGTCACAGTGAGGCCCGCGCCGTCGATGACGTCAATCGACCACGCGCGTACCTCCGGGAGCCGCCCGGAGAAGCGTCCTTGCTCATCAGTAGACAGTCGAACTCTCCGCCGACCACGTCTGCCGCCGAACCAGAGAGTTGCGCTCAACGGATCCTCTCCAACCGTGACTGTTCCCTCAACCTCGACCGAGGGAATACTCACTGAGAACCGCGTGCCCGGCGTCGACAGCTCTACGTCCTCGGACCACCAGATACTCTCCTCATCCCCGCTCACGGTAAGTCTGTAGTTCCCCGCCGACAGTCCGTCGATCGAGGCGCGTCCGGTGTCCTTGTCCACGACCGATCTAAACTCACCCGTACCGGCCTCGCTCGCGGAATTGGGGGCGAGGAGGTGAACGACCCAGGCAGACCCTTCGGACTGAGCCTTCGGTTCGACGTCGACCGTTACAGACAGCGGAGCCGACAGGACCAAGGGTCTCGTGATCTCGGATTCAAGCCCCTCCCGCACCTCGACCATTGAAACGCGCCCAGGCGCGAGGCCCGGTTGTGAGACCACGACGTCGTAGAAGCCCGGTGGTACATCGGCGAACTGGAAGAAGCCGCGGTCATTGACGCGCGCCGAGCGGCGCGCTCTCTCGAGACGTCGCCCCTGCGGGCCGTCAAGCCTGCCGCCGTTCGCTGCAGCAGAGAGAATCGCCACGCAGTCTCTAGTAAGCCGGCCACGAAGAGCTTCCACTCGCCCAACGACGGAACTCCCCCGGCGAAACGCGAGTGGCGGTATCGACTGCTTTCGACTTGCCGCGATCGACACGCCCCACTGGTATACGGGGATGAAACCAGGTATCCGGAAACGCATGTCCCAACGCCCCGCTGGAACTTCGCAGGACAGCAGATTCTCATTCAGTTGGCAGCGTCGCTCGAATAGCGGCTCGGGAGGGGCGGATGGGCGCGTGAGTTCCGGCGAGCCCGCGCCAGGTGAAGCCGAGAGACGAGTCATTCGAACGTTGACCTGCCGCCCGATAAGTTCCTCCACGGGGGTCGCGAGGCGCGCCTGGATGAACGCGGTCGGGAATGTCGTCAAGCGCACCGGCAGCGAATCAGCGCCCGACGGAGTGAGGATGACGTCGGGGGCAATGAAGCCCTTGGATTCCAGCCGGAACAGGTAGGTATCGCTAACAGGCACAGAAACGAGCGAGTCGCCAGGCACCTTGACGGGGAACCGGCCGAGCTCCTCCGGAGCCCCTTCGGCTCCCCGGTACCGGTAGGCGATTACCTCACCGTCACCGGGTACGACCGATGCGAACTCTCTATCCATCTCAACACGCAAGGCAGCGGGCCTTCCGTTCGGCATCGCGTGTGCTTCGGCCGGCAGCAGGGTCTCCGCCGCCACGGTCGTAGAGAGCAGAACGAGAAGTGCCCTCACCGCAAGTTGTCGCGAACTCCGGCCGCGGATCATGTCCTTAAGAGTCCCGTGAATGGAGCACTCATTCCTGAGTCCGTGACTCCGGTTCAGCACCCGTGCGGATTCCACTCGATCTGACGCCTACGCCCACTGACAGGTCGGAAAGCCCCCGACCCAGCAATCCCATCCGTCCTCGCTCGAGTAAGTAGCGTGGCACTCTCCATATCCGTCCTCGACGGGAGGCGGCGGCAGACAATCAACTTCAGTGTGGTAGGTCGGCGGCTGGAGATACCAGACGCACGTCCTACATCCGCCGCCTCCTCCTTCGCCAGGACCCGGATCTTGATGGAAGACGGCGAAGGCGGGGTTCGCGGCGACCAACGTCAGTGCAGCGAGGAACCCTGCGAAAAGAAGCGACCTCTTCATCGGTAGTCTCCTCCAATCGTCTCTTCGATGATCCGAGCCGCCGACGTTCCGCGCCTGCCATCCGCGGCAACAGTACCAGGGGACGTCAACTCGGACCTCGCATCAGCCGTTCCTTGTCGCGCTGGAAGGGAGACTACCCCCCCCCCGGTAGCCTGTCAAGGCAATCATGACCCGCGGACGCGGGGCCGGGCGGTTGTCTGCAGGCGATTCCATTCGGGCGAGATGGATCGGAAGGGCGGCCGGATGGCGCACGGGATTGAGGGGCAGTGTCTTCTGGGGTCGGGGACGTGAGCGAGGATGCGGGCGAGGAAGTCGAGGGAGAGGGCGGCCTGGCCATCGCCGGGGAAGTGCTAGGCGGACGATGAGGCCGGGGACCCACCGCAGCCCGCGAGACCGACAGGAATCGAAGGCAGTCGCGGGCAAGCGCCTCAAGGGCGCGACCGTCACCGGCGGGGACGTTGACGGAGCTGTGGACGCCGATGCCGGAGTGGCGCCAGGAAAGGAGGAGCCTTGTGCGGTCCTCGTCGAGGACGACCTTCGCGCTGGAGCAGGCGGATCACCTTCAGCCGGAGCAGCAGCTCGGTGCCGAGGCGCTTACGTAGGGGGGCGGCCAGGTGCCGAAACCAGTCCAGCCGCCGCGGGTGACCACGGCGTGGACGTGGGGATGGAGGTCGAGCTGGCCTCCGAGGGTCTGGACAACGGAAACCATCCCGGGGCGGGACGTCTGGTCATCCGCGGTGGCGGCCAATCGCTCGCGGACGGTCTGCCCGGCGGCGATGTATAGGCCACCGAGGAGCTCGCTGTGGTGCTTGAAGCAGAGACGGAGCATCTTGGGGACGGTGAAGGCCCACTGGGCACGGCCGCCGTCGGCGCGACCTCACGCTCTCCACCGGTCGTCGCACCTACGGCGAGAGCGATCGTAGCGAGGCGGCGATCCGCCGCCTCGTCCGACGGCCACCTCACCCGCAACGGTCGGATCGCGGCGCCGTCTGTTCGGCGCGGTCTTGTCCTGGAGAGTCACGTTCACCATATCGGGGTCGTCGCCCCGTGGATGCCGAGCGGGTCGCCGAAGCGGGGGCAGCGGAGGGGCCAGCTCCCGGAGACGGGCTCGGGGACGTCGCCGCAGGCGGCGCATGTCTGCCGGGCCGAAACCGACCTCGTGGCGGGCGTCCCCGGCGGGCGTGACGCACGTGACGGCCTCCCAGGCGGAGGAGAGGAGGCCGGGCTCCACGGCCGCGAGTTCTCTCACGGCGACCTTCCCCGCCTCGATATCGGTGCGGGCCCGAGCCGTCGATGGTCTTCGGCTCGGCCCGGCCAGTCTCCGCGACGAGGGGGAGCTCGTTCATCAGCGACCCGGAACGCGCCCCTCCTCCTCGAGCCGCCCGAGGAGGCGGAGGAGGCCGTCGAGGATCGTGAGCGGGTGGGGCGGGCAGCCGGGGACGAAGAGGTCGACCGGGACGACGGCGGCCGCGCCGCCGAGCTGCTCGGGGCGGTCGTGGAACGGCCCGCCCGAGATCGCGCAGGCGCCGACGGCGATGACGATCTTCGGCGGAGGCACGGCATCCCACGTCTTTCGGAGCGCGAGCTCCATGTTCTTCGTGAC
>JAGOBQ010000388.1 GCA_017999215.1 Thermoanaerobaculia bacterium | reverse complement strand
GCGTGGTGAGGGTCGACCTTGGCGACGATCAGGTCGTCGGCGCCGGCCCGGGCGTAGACGAGGACCTCGTGCCCGAGCGGCTCGGCGATCTCGACGGTCACCGGGATCCGGGCGCTCTCGCCGCGGACGGGACGGCTGCCGTCGCTCAGGTTCTCGGCGCGGATGCCGACGACGAGGGCCTTCCCGTCCTTCCCGGCGGTGAGGGCCCGGTACGACTGCGCCACCGGGAGGGAGAACGCCGCCCCCTTCAGCGTGGCGCCGCCGTCGGCGATCGTCGCCTTGACGAAGTTCATCGGCGGCGTCCCGATGAACGCGGCGACGAAGAGGTTCGCGGGCTGCTCGTAGACCTCGAGCGGCGTCCCCACCTGCTGGAGCTTGCCGTCCTTCATGATCGCGATCCGGTGGCCCATCGTCATCGCCTCGACCTGGTCGTGGGTGACGTAGACCGTCGTCGTCTTCAGGCGGTTCTGGAGCTTGCTGATCTCGGCCCGCATCTGGACGCGAAGCTTGGCGTCGAGGTTCGAGAGCGGCTCGTCGAAGAGGAAGACGGCGGGCTTGCGCGTGATGGCCCGGCCGACCGCGACCCGCTGCCGCTGCCCCCCCGAGAGCTGCTTCGGCTTGCGGTCGAGGAGCTGCGTGATGCCGAGCATCTCGGCCGCCTCGTTCACGAGCCGGTCCATCTCGGCCTTCGGCGTCTTGCGGATCTTCAGGCCGAACTCGAGGTTCTCGCGGATCGTCATGTGCGGGTAGAGCGCGTAGCTCTGGAAGACCATGGCGATGTCGCGGTCCTTCGGAGCCACCTCGTTCACGACGCGGTCCCCGATCTCGATCGTGCCGTCGGAGATCTCCTCGAGCCCCGCGATCATCCGGAGCGCCGTCGACTTTCCGCAGCCCGACGGGCCGACGAGGACCATGAACTCGTGGTCCCGGATGTCGAGGTTCAGCCCCTCGATGACGGAGACGTCGCCGTAGCGTTTCGCGACGTCCTTGAAGACGACTTCGGCCATGCGCGGGCCTCCTCGCTCAGCGCCCGGGCGCCAGGATCGCGGCGCTCCGGGGCGGAAGGGTCAGGGAGACGGAGCCTCCGGCGAGCGTGACGGCGAGGCCGCCGAGGTGGTCCTTCGGGGCCTGGCCGCCCCATTCCACGGGGGCGGGGAAGGTGATCGGGACGGGCTCGGCGGCCCGGTTGACGGCGACGGCGACGGCGTCGGCCGACGCCGCGTCGCGCCGGAGAAAGGCGTAGCCGTCCCCCTGCGTGACGAGCCCCTCGTGGGTCCCGCGCCGGAGCGCGGGGAAGGCCTTCCGGATCGAGACGAGCTTCACGTAGTCCGCCCGGAGCGCCTCGTTCCGCGGCAGGCCTGCGCCGGGCTTCACGCCCCTCTCGCCCCACGGCATGTCGCTCCGGTTCTCGGGCCAGTCGCCGCCCGGCCTCCCGACCTCCTCGCCGTAGTAGATCGTCGGGATGCCGGCCGTCGTCATCTGGAGGACCGCCGCGAGGCGGAAGAGCTCGACGTTGCCGCCGAGCTGGTGGAGCCCGCCGGGGACGTCGTGCGAGGAGAGGAAGTGGGAGAGGTGGTAGCCCGACCGGACCTTCTCCCGCGACTTCAGGTAGCGGTCGAAGGCGACCGCCCGGCCGCGCCCCTCGACGAAGGCGAGGGCGTTCCCCTGGAACGCGAAGTCGAAGCCGGCGTCCATCTCGTCCCGCTCGAACCAGGGGTCGAGGACCTGCGGGTCGCCCCCCCAGACCTCGCCGAGGAGGAAGAACCCCTTCCCGGCCTCCTCGCGCGTCCGCCGCCGGTGCTCCGTCCAGAAGTCGTGCGCGACGTGCTTGACCGTGTCGAGGCGGAAGCCGTCGACGCCGAGCCGCTTCGCCCAGGCGAGCTGGGCGTCGAGGAGGTACTTCGCGACCTCGGGGTCCTCTGTGCGGAAGTCGGGGAGGCCGGCGACGCACGACGTGACGTCGTCCGCTCCGCAGTCCCCCTTCTCGTTCGTCCGGAACCAGCCCTTCGTCCGCGGGTCCTTCGTGTAGCGCGACTCGTACCCCGCGTGGTTGTAGACGACGTCGAGGAGGACGCGGATGCCGCGCGCGTGGCACGCCTCCACGAGCGCGATGAAGTCGTTTTCAGAGCCGAAGCGCGGGTCGAGCGAGAGGAAGTCGTCGGCCCAGTAGCCGTGGTAGGCCCAGTCGGGGAAGCCGGCCCCGGTGACGAAGCCCGGGATGTTCCGGACGACCGGCGTGATCCAGAGGGCGTTCACGCCGAGGGAGGCGATCTCGTCGAGCTGAGCCGTCAGCCCCTTCGCGTCGCCGCCGTGGAAGTACCCCTTCTTCGAGGCGTCGACGTCGGCGTCGTTGCTCGTGTCGCCGTCGGCGAAGCGGTCGAGGACGACGAAGTAGAGGACGGCGTCCCGCCAGTCTGCGAGGAGCGGGGGCGAGGCCGGGCGGACGGTGGCCTGCGCGGCGGCCGACGCGGGGGGGGCCGGCGTCGCCGGGGGGGCGGACGTGCAGGCGACCGAGGCGCCCGCGAGGGCGAGGACGGCGCTTCCCGCGAGGCGACGGAGACGGGACGGAACGAGCGTGCGAATACGGCTCTCCTGTCGTTCGGCTTCCGGTGGGCCTCTCGGAACTCTACAGGAAATCGCCCCTCCGGGATACGGCCGATTCGCGCCTAGAATTCCATCGATCATGCGAGAAGTGCCGAACCGACGCGTCCACACCGTGATCCTCGGCGGGGGCCAGGGCAAGCGCCTCTTCCCCCTCACGCGCGACCGCGCCAAGCCGGCCGTCCCGCTCGGCGGGAAGTACCGGCTGATCGACGTCCCGCTCTCGAACGCGATCAACTCGGGCTTCCGGGACATCGCGGTCCTGACACAGTTCAATTCGGCCTCGCTGAACAACCACATCTCCCTCACGTACCGCTTCGACAGCTTCGCCCGGGGCCAGGTGGAGCTGATCGCGGCGCAGCAGACCGACGAGGGGGGGGAGTGGTTCGAGGGGACGGCGGACGCCGTGAGGAAGCACCTCCGGCGGCTCGGGACGCGGGACTACGACCACGTCCTGATCCTGGCGGGGGACCACCTCTACCGGATGGACTACCGGGAGATGTTCGACGCCCACGTCCAGTCGAGCGCCGACGTGACGGTCGGCGTCCTCCCGGTCGGGGTCGAGGAATGCGCGGGGTTCGGGATCCTCCTGACCGGCTCCGACGGCCAGATCCGCGCCTTCCGCGAGAAGCCGCGGACCGACGAGGAGCTCGCCCCGCTCGCCCCCTCGAAGGAGCTGCGCGAGCGCTGGGGCCTTCAGCCGGGGCAGTACCTCGCGAGCATGGGCGTCTACATCTTCCGGATGGAGACGCTCCGCGAGGCGCTCGCGAAACCGGCGAACATGGACTTCGGCAAGGACATCATCCCGGGCCACATCGGGACCCACAAGGTCCAGGCCTTCCCGTTCCGCGGCTACTGGCGCGACATCGGGACGATCCGCAGCTTCTACGAGGCGAACATCACCCTGACGGACGACGATCCGCCGTTCCATTTCCACCATCCCGCAGCGCCGATCTACACGCGCCCGCGCTTCCTCCCCTCCTCCTCGCTCATCGACGTGAAGGTCGACCACTGCCGCCTGGCGGACGGGGTGCGGATCTACGGCGCCGAGGTGACGCGGAGCGTCATCGGCCTCCGCGCCCGGATCGAGAAGGGGGGCCGGATCGTCGAGTCGATCCTGATGGGAGCGGACGAGTTCGAGGACGAGGACTTCGCGGTCAGCGCCCTCAACGAGGGGCTCCCCCCGGTCGGGATCGGGGCCGACTGCGTGATCGAGAGGGCCATCATCGACAAGAACGCCCGGATCGGCGCGGGGTGCGTCCTGCGTGGCGACCCGTCCCGCCCCGACCAGGACGGGGACGGCTGGTGCGTCCGCGACGGGATCGTCATCGTCCCGAAGAACGCCGTCCTGCGGCCCGGGACCGTCGTCTGAACCGGGGTCCGGGGAAGGGGCGTCCCTTCCCCGGACCCTTTCCCGCCCCCCGGGGAGGAGCCCGTGCCCCCCGTCTCCTTCGTCCTCGTCCTCCACGGCCACATGCCGGCGGTCCTCGGCCACGGGGTCTGGCCGCACGGGGCCGACTGGCTGCACGAGGCGGCGGCCGAGACGTACCTCCCGTTCGTCGCCGCCGCCCGCGGGCTCGACGCCGAGGGGGTCCCGTGGAAGGCGTCGATCGGCCTGACGCCGGTCCTCTGCGAGCAGCTGCGCGACCCGCGCTTCCCGCGCTCGTTCCGCCGCTACGCGACGCACCGCCTCCGGGCGGCGAAGCGGGACGCGCGCGAGTTCGCGCGGCACGGCCACGAGGCCGAGCCTCTCGCCCGCGCCTGGCGCGCCCACTACGAGGAGGGGCTCGCCCTCTTCGACGCGTGGGGCGGGGACCTCGTCGCGCCGTTCGCCCGGATGGCGGAGGAGGGGCGGATCGAGGCGATCGCCTCGGCGGCGACGCACGGTTTCCTCCCGCTCCTGCCGTCCGACGCGGCGGCCGAGCGGCAGGTCGACGTCGGCCTCGCGGCCCACCGGCGGCACTTCGGCCGCGCCGCGCACGGCTTCTGGCTCCCCGAGTGCGCGACGGCGACCGCCGGGA
>JAGOBQ010000387.1 GCA_017999215.1 Thermoanaerobaculia bacterium | reverse complement strand
CCGCGCCCCGTTCCGAATGCCTGAACGAGGGGGCCCTTCATGTACACGCTCGTCCTGCTGCGCCACGGGGAAAGCCAGTGGAACCTCGAGAACCGCTTCACCGGCTGGACCGACGTCGACCTCACCGAGAAAGGGCGCGAGGAGGCCCGCGAGGCGGGGCGCCTCCTTCGCGAAGGGGGCTACGATTTCGACGTCGCCTACACGTCGGTCCTGAAGCGCGCGATCCGGACGCTCTGGATCGCCCTCGACGAGATGGACCGGATGTGGATCCCGGTGATCCGGAGCTGGCGCCTCAACGAGCGGCACTACGGCGCCCTCCAGGGGCTCAACAAGGCCGAGACGGCCGCGAAGTTCGGCGAGGAGCAGGTGAAGGTCTGGCGCCGGAGCTACTCGACGCCGCCCCCCGAGCTGACCCCCGACGACGAGCGCTTCCCCGGCCACGACCGCCGCTACGCCTCGCTCGCGAAGGAGGAGCTGCCGCTCACCGAGTCGCTGAAGGAGACCGTCGCCCGCGTCGTCCCGTACTGGGAGAGCGTCATCGCCCCCGAGGTGAAGGCCGGCCGGCGGGTCCTCGTCGCGGCCCACGGCAACAGCCTCCGCGCCATGGTCAAGTACCTCGACGGGATCTCGGACGAGGAGATCGTCGGCCTCAACATCCCGACGGGCGTCCCGCTCGTCTACCACCTCGACGAGAACCTGAAGCCGCTGAAGAGCTTCTACCTCGGCGACGCCGAGGCCGTCGCCGCGAAGGCCGCGGCCGTGGCGAACCAGGGGAAGAAGGGCTGACGGAAACCCGGCGTCAGCCGGGAAAGAGACGGGCGACCGGGAGGCCGAGCGCGCCGAACGGCTCGGCGGCGAGCTCGGCGTCCGCCTCGAGGACGGAGCCGGCGACCATCGTGCCGCGGACGTTCGCGAACGTCTCGACCCGCCGCCGGTCGACGTCGACGAGCCAGATGTAACCGACGCCCATCGCCCCCCAGGCGCCCATCTTCACGCTCCGGTCGAAGCGCTCGGTCGTCGGCGACGAGGACCTCGGCCACCCACTCCGGCACGAGCGACACCGGCGTTTCGTTCAGGTCGGGCCAGCCCGTCGTCGAACGCCTCCAGGCGGCGAGGTCGGGGACGAGGCGCGAGAGGTTCTCCTCCGATCGGACCTCCGGCTCGGCGACGAAGAGCCACTCCGGTGCGACGACTCCTTCGCCCCAGCCGAAACGGAGCCGGAGGGCGGCGCCGAGGTTGACCTGTGCTCCACCGTGCGCGGCCCGCGGCCGCGGCGTCATCATGTAGACGCCCCGAGCGATCTCCCCCTGCGAGCCTTCGGGCTCCCGCTCCAGCTGCTTCTCCAGCTCGAGGAAGCTCCGAACGGGATCGACGACCGCGCTCATCGTGCCGATTCTAGCGGCTCGCCGGGCGCCGGGCCGAAGGGCCTCGCCAGCCGCCCCGCCCCGGTCAGACGATCCGTTCGCGGATCCGCGCCGAGACGAGGTCCATCACCCGGACGGCGACGGCGATGAGGAGGAGGGGCGGACCCCGGCCCGTCTCGGAATCGGGCGACGAAGGGTCAGGCGAAGGGGTTCCGGACGACGACGCCGGCGAGTTTCTGGCCGGCGCTGAGGTCCTCGCTCCAGAGGACGGCGCAGCCGCTCGCGCGGGCGCACTGGAGGATCAGGGCGTCCCAGAGCGAGATCCGGGCCTTCCGCGAGAGCGCGATCGCCTCGACCAGGTCGGCCCTCGACGGCTCGTGGCAGGACCAGGCCGAGAGGTCCTCGACGATCCGACCCGCCGCCTCGGGGGCGAGGGGTCTCGCGACCTTGCGGGTCAACGTGACGTAGAGCTCCTGGAGGACCTGCAGGCTCAGGCAGCCTCGTCCTCCCTCCCAGAGATCCCTCACGAGCGCTCTCGCCCTTTCGCCCTTCTCCCCGCTGCCGGCGTCGAAGGCGTAGACGAAGACGTTCGTGTCGACGAACTCCCGCGGCGCCTCAGCGCTCATGCAGGTCGTCCCTCGAGGCGGGCCGCCGGCCTCGCGTCCCGAGGTCGGCGGGCTTCCGAAGGGCCGCGAGGCCCCGCTCGCGCGCACGGCGAAAAGCGTGGTCGCGCGCCACCGTCTCCTCCAGGAGGCCCGCCAGGAGAGCCGAGATCGACGTCCCCCTCTCGGCCGCGAGCACCTTGACGCGCGTCAGGACACCCTTCGGAAGGGCGAGCGTGACGTTCTGCGTCGCGGGGCGATCGGAGGTCGTCTTCACGAGAATGAGTGTAACACGCGATTGCGTGAAGACAGGCCGGAGGGGCGCTCCGAGCCCGCGGGGGCCACGCTCCCGCCGCCCCCCTCAGACGATCCGTTCGCGGATCCGCGCCGAGACGAGGTCCATCACCCAGACCGCGACGGCGATGAGGAGGACGAGGGTGCCGACCTCGCCCCACTCGCCGAGGTCGACGCGGGGCTTGAGGATGTAGCCGATGCCGCCGCCGCCGACGAAGCCGATGATCGTCGACATGCGGACGTTGATGTCCCACCGGTAGATCGTGAACGAGAGGAACGGCGGGATGACCTGCGGGACGACGCCGTAGCGGAGGACCTGGAGCGTCCCGGCGCCCGTCGCCTTGATCGCGTCCATCGGCCCGCGGTCGATGCTCTCGATCGACTCGGAATAGAGCTTCACGAGCGAGGCGACGGAGTGGACCCAGAGCGCGAGGACGCCGGCGAACGGGCCGATGCCGACCCAGGAGATGAAGACGAGCGCCCAGACGAGCGGCTCGACGGCGCGGGTGAGGTTCATCAGGGTGCGCAGCGCCGTGTAGACGAACTTCGCCGCCGGGCTCTCGCGCGTCAGGTTCCGGGCCGCGGCGAAGGAGAGGACGAACGCGATCGGGATCGAGAAGGCCGTCGCCATGAAGGCGAGGAAGAGCGTCTGGGCGAGGAGGATCAGCCCCTCGAAGAGGACCGCGCCCGACGGGTGGAGCAGGCCGCGCAGGACGCCCGAGGCCTTGTCGAAGTTCGTGAAGAACGTGCCGAGGTCGACCTCGGTGACGAGCCAGCCCGTGAAGAACGTCAGCTCGACGAAGAAGAGCGTGAACCAGCCGCGGAGAGTCCGGTCCCAGGGGCGGTCGGCCGGCTCCTCTGGGAGCGCTCCCGCGAAGGCCTGGCCGGGCGTCCCGCCGACGAGGCCGGAAGCCCCGTTCCAGGCGAGCGCGAGGAGGAGCCCCGCCCCGCCGAGGATCGCGTAGTGGAGCTTCTCGAGGATCTCCTGGGCGGTCCGGAGCGTCCCCTCCTCCATCGGGAAGACGAGGGAGCGGACGAGGAGCTCTCCCATCAGGAGGAACGTCGCGAGGAGCGCGGCGTCGACGACGAGCGCCAGGAGCCGGGCGCCCGGCCCGGGCGGAGGAGGGGCGGCGCGCCTCAAGTGGCCGCCTCGAAGCCGAACTCGGCTTCCTCTCCGTAGATCGACCGGAGCGTCGGGAGGTCGAACGCGTCGGGCTTCCCCTCGGCGACGAGCTTCCCCTCGCGCAGCGCGACGGCGCGCGTCGCGTAGCGCTTCATCAGGTCGAGGTCGTGGAGGGAGCAGATCACGGTGATCCCCTCCTCCCGGTTCAGCGCCTCGACGTGCCGCATCACGGAGTTCCGGAGGGCCGGGTCGAGCGAGGCGACCGGCTCGTCGGCGAGGATCAGCTTCGGCCGCTGCATCAGCGCGCGGGCGATGGCGACCCGCTGCTGCTGCCCGCCCGAGAGGGCGTCGGCGCGGCTGTCGCCCCGGTCCCCCATCCCGACCCGCTCGAGGCACGCCTGCGCCTCGGCCCGGTCGGCCTCCGGGAACAGGAGGAGGAGGCTCCGGAGCGTGCCGGTCCTCCCGAGCGCCCCCGACAGGACGTTGTCCCGCACCGTGTGCCGCTTCACGAGGTTGAACTGCTGGAAGATCATCCCGACCTCGCGCCGCAGCGCGCGAAGCTCGGCCCCCTCGGCGCCCGTGACGTCGCGGCCGAAGATCGCGATCCGCCCTTCCGTCGGGTCGACGAGGCGGTTGATGCAGCGCAGGAGCGTCGACTTCCCCGAGCCGGAGAGGCCGAGGACGGCCAGGAACTCCCCCTCGCGGACCTCGAGCGAGACGTCGTCGAGGGCCTTGATGCCGTCGGGCCAGACCTTCGACAGGTGCTCGACCGCGACGGCGACGGGCGGGGTCACTTCTTCCCCTCCCGCTTCTTCCGGAGCTTCTCCTCCTCGGCCTCGAGGAGCTGGACGGCGCTGACGCCCGCGGACCGGAGCGTCGTGCGGAAGCCGTCGAACGTGGAGTCGTCGCACGAGCGGGCGTCGACCGAGGCGACGAGGTCGAGGTAGGCGCGAAGGCCTTCGGGCGTCGCGATGAACTTCCGGAGCGAGCGCTCGAAGCGGTCCCAGGTCGCCTTCGGGAAGCCGCGCCGCACGCAGCAGACGTCGTTCGGGATCGGGTCGGTCAGCGCGAGGACGCGGACCTCGTCGAGGAACGCGAGGCGCCCCTCGTCGGTCGGGATCCGCTTCATCAGGAGGTGGCGGGCGTCGGCGACGAACGTCCGCTCCACCTCGTTCACCTTTCCGGGCGGGGAGTAGAACGAGGAGCCGCCGGCCACCTTCCCGTCCGCGACCGCCTGGACGACG
>JAGOBQ010000386.1 GCA_017999215.1 Thermoanaerobaculia bacterium | reverse complement strand
CCCGTTCGTCACCGTCCTCGAGGCGATCGGCACCGAGTTCTCCGACCGGCGCGCGGCCCTCGCGCGCCTCGCCGGCTTCCGGACAGCGCAGGCGGACCTCCTCGAGCTGAGCCTCGAGGGGGCCGCCGCGATGACCCCTTCCGCCGCCCCCTCCGCCCCGGCCGCGATGAGCGCCGGCGGCGGGATGTGAGGAGAGACCCCATGATCCGCACGAAAACGACCCGGACTCGCGCCGCGCTCATCGCGGTCCTGCTCTTCACGCTCGCCGTTCCGGCGGTCTTTCTCGCGACCGGCTGCGGCGGCGGCAAGCCCCCGGCCTCGGCCGGGGCGACGACGTACATCTGCCCGATGCACCCGGAGGTCGTGAAGGACGGGAAGGGAAGCTGCCCGATCTGCGGCATGGACCTCGTCCCGAAGGAGGAGGCGCCTGCCGCGCCGGCTGCCGCGCACGAGACCTGGGTCTGCCCGATGCACCCGGAGATCGTGAAGGACGAGAAGGGGAGCTGCCCGATCTGCGGCATGGACCTCGTGAAGAAGGAGGGGGGCGCGCCGGGGGGCGGCTCGGGCGAGGCGGGTGTTCCGGGCTTCGCGACCGTGACGATCGACGCCCGCAAGCGCCAGCTCCTCTCGCTGAAGACCGCGAAGGTCGAGAAGGGGACCTTCGGGACCGGGATCCGGACGGTCGGCCGCGTCGCCTACGACGAGCGGCGGGTCCACCACGTCCACACCCGGTTCGAGGCCTACGTCGAGCACGTCACCGCCGACTTCACCGGGAAGTTCGTGAGGAGGGGCGAGGTCCTCGCCCACGTCTACAGCCCCGAGCTCTTCGCCACCCAGCAGGAGCTCCTCCTCGCTCTCCGGGCCGTCCGCGCCCTCGGGCCGTCGGCCGACGCCACTGCGCGGGAGGGGGCCGAACGCCTCCTCGACGCGACCCGCCAGCGCCTCCGTCTCTGGGACGTCGCGCAGAAGGACATCGCGGCCCTCGAGGCGCGCGGCGAGCCGCTCCGGAGCTTCCCGATCTACGCGCCCACCTCCGGCTACGTGACGGCGCGGACGGCCTTCCACGGCATGAAGGTCATGCCGGCCGACACGCTCTTCGACATCGTCGACCTCTCCTCCGTCTGGGTCCTCGCCGACGTCTACGAGTCGGAGCTGCCCCGCGTGAAGGTGGGGCAGACGGCGCGGATGACCCTCGCCTACCGTCCGGGGCGGAGCTGGACGGGAAAGGTCACGTACATCTACCCGTCGCTCGACGAGAAGACCCGGACAGCGAAGGTCCGTCTCGAGTTCGCGAACCCTCGGGAGGAGCTGAAGCCCGAGATGTTCGCGGACGTCGTCCTCGAGAGCGCGCCGCGGACGGCGCTGAAGGTCCCGGACGACGCCGTCCTCGACAGCGGGACGCGGAAGGTCGTCTTCGTCGCGAGGGGGGAAGGGGTCCTCGAGCCGCGGGAGGTGAAGGTCGGCGAGCAGGGGGGTGGGAGCTGGGAGATCCTCTCGGGCCTCGCCGAAGGGGAGGAGATCGCCCTCGGGGCGAGCTTCCTCGTCGACTCCGAGTCGCGCCTCGCCTCGGCCCTCGCGGGAATGAGAGACGGCGCCACGCCGGCGGCGGGTCACGAAGGCCACGCGCCCGCACCGTCGCCGTCCGTGCCGGACTCCGGGCACGAGCACTGAGGGGGCGGTCGTGATCAGGCGAATCATCCGCTTCTCGGCGGAGAACAAGTTCCTCGTCCTCGCCCTCTGGGCCGTCGCGGTCCTCCTCGCGTTCCGTTCGCTCCGGAACGTCCCGCTCGACGCGATCCCCGACCTCTCGGACACCCAGGTCATCGTCCTCTCGAGGTGGGACCGGAGCCCGGACATCCTCGAGGACCAGGTGACCTACCCGATCGTCAGCGCCCTCCTCGGGGCGCCGAAGGTGAAGACCATCCGCGGCTTCTCCGACTTCGGGTATTCGTTCGTCTACGTCATCTTCGAGGACGGGACCGACCTCTACTGGGCCCGCTCGCGCGTCCTCGAGTACCTCTCCAAGATCCAGGGGAGCCTGCCGCAGGGCGTGAAGACGGAGATCGGGCCCGACGCGACGGGCGTCGGGTGGGTCTACCAGTACGCCCTCGTCGACGAGACGGGGCAAACGTCCCTCGACGCGCTCCGCTCCTACCAGGACTGGTTCCTCCGCTACCAGCTCCAGTCGGTGCAGGGCGTCGCGGAGGTCGCGACCGTCGGCGGCATGGCGCGGCAGTACCAGGTCACCGTCGACCCGAACCGCCTCGCGGCGTACGGCATCTCGCTGGAGTCCGTTGCGGACGCGCTCCGGAGGAGCAACGACGAGGTCGGCGGTCGGCTCATCGAGATCTCCGGCCGCGAGTACATGGTGCGGGGGCGCGGCTACCTGAAAGGTTCGGCCGACATCGAGAAGGTCGTCGTGAAGACCGACGAGCGCGGGACGCCGGTGACGATCAAGGACGTCGGCAGCGTCGCGCTCGGGCCCGACCTGCGCCGCGGGCTCGCGGAGCTGGACGGGAAAGGGGAGACCGTCGGCGGCATCGTCGTCATGCGCTCCGGCGAGAACGCCCTCCACGTCATCGAGCGGGTGAAGGCGCGGATCGACGAGATCCGGCCGTCGCTCCCTCCCGGGGTGAAGCTCGTGACGACCTACGACCGCTCGACGCTCATCGAGTCGGCGATCGACAACCTGAAGGGGAAGCTGGTCGAGGAGATCGTCATCGTCTCGATCGTCATCCTCATCTTCCTCTGGCACGTCCCGAGCGCGCTCGTCCCGATCCTGACGATCCCGGTGTCGGTCCTCCTCGCGTTCATCCCGCTCCACCTGATGGGGATCACGGTCAACATCATGTCGCTCGGCGGCATCGCGATCTCGATCGGCGTCCTCGTCGACGGCGCGATCGTCGAGGTGGAGAACGCCTACAAGAAGCTCCAGATCTGGAACGACTCGGGGCGGAAGGGGGACTACCACGCCGTCCGCCTCGAGGCGCTGATGGAGGTCGGCCCGTCGGTCTTCTTCTCGCTCCTCGTCATCGCCGTCTCGTTCCTCCCGATCTTCACGCTCGTCGACCAGGAGGGGCGCCTCTTCACGCCGCTCGCCTGGTCGAAGAACTTCGCGATGGCGATCGCGGCCGTCCTCGCGATCACGCTCGACCCGGCGATGCGGATGCTCTTCGCGCGGATGGACCCGTTCCGGTTCGGCTTCGCGCACGGCGGGGAGAGCGCCCTCTCGCGGCTCGTCCGGCTTCCCGCCCGGCTCGTCGAGAAGGTCGTCAATGCCGTCGCCGTCGGGACCTACCACGCCGAGGAGAAGCACCCCGTCTCGAAGGTCCTCTTCCGGCTCTACGACCCCGTCTGCCGGGCCGTCCTCCGCCACCCGAAGAAGGTCGTCGCGGTCTCGCTCCTCGTCCTCGTCTCGACCGTGCCGGTCTACCTCTCCCTCGGGTCGGAGTTCATGCCGCCGCTCCACGAGGGGACGATCCTCTACATGCCGACGACGCTCCCCGGCATCTCCGTCACCGAGGCCGCCAAGCTCCTCCAGACCCAGGACCGGGTCCTCGCGACGTTCCCCGAGGTGGAGCGCGTCTTCGGCAAGGCGGGGCGCGCCGAGACCTCGACGGACCCGGCGCCCCTCTCGATGATGGAGACGACGGTCATCCTGAAGCCCGAGGGGGAGTGGCGGCCGAAGGAGCGCTGGTTCTCCCCGTGGGCGCCGGAGTGGCTGGCGGCGGTCCTCCGGCACGTCTGGCGCGACCGGATCACGTACGAGGAGCTCATCGGCGAGATGGACCGCGCCCTCAAGATCCCGGGCTCGACGAACGCCTGGACGATGCCCATCAAGGGCCGGATCGACATGCTGACGACCGGCATCCGGACGCCGATCGGCGTGAAGGTCTTCGGCTCGGATCTCGCCGAGATCGAGCGGATCGGCGCCGAGGTCGAGGCGGCGGTGAGGACGCTCCCGGCGACGCGTTCGGCCTTCGCCGAGAGGGTCGCGGGAGGCTACTTCATCGACTTCGAGCTGAAGCGCGACGCCCTCGCCCGCTACGGGCTCACCGTGGCCGACGCGAACATGGTGATCATGACGGCGATCGGCGGCGAGACCGTCACGACGACCATCGAGGGGCGGGCGCGCTACAGCGTGAACGTCCGCTACCCGCGCGAGCTGCGCGAGGACCTCTCGAGCCTCTCGCGCGTCCTCGTCCCGACGATGTCCGGCGCGCAGGTGCCGCTCGGCCAGCTGGCCGACATCCGACTCGTGACGGGGCCGTCGATGATCCGCAACGAGAACGGGCTCCTCTCGGGCTACGTCTACGTCGACTTCGACACGTCGAAGGAGGACGTCGGGCGCTTCGTCGAGAAGGCGAAGGCCGCCGTCGAGGAGAGGGTGAAGGTCCCGACGGGCTACTCCCTCGTCTGGAGCGGCCAGTGGGAGAACATGGTGCGGGTGCGGGAGCGGCTCAGGGTCGTCATCCCCGTCACCCTCGTCCTGATCTTCCTGCTGATGTACGCGAACACGAAGTCGGTGACGAAGACGCTCATCATCGTCCTGGCCGTGCCGTTCTCGGTCGTCGGCGCGGTCTGGTACCTCTGGCTCCTCGACTACAACATGTCGATCGCGGTCTGGGTCGGGATGATCG
>JAGOBQ010000032.1 GCA_017999215.1 Thermoanaerobaculia bacterium | reverse complement strand
CAGGGCCTCGTCCCGCCCGACGGCCTCGAGGCTCTCCGCCTCCGGCTTCAGGCGGGCTTAGGCAAAGGGCTCGGCGAGACGGGGACCGACTCCGCCTACGGGCGCTCCTTCTCGGCCCTCTCCCTCTCGATCCTCGCCGCGGTCGACCTGAAGAGTCCCTGGATGACGAAGGAGGCGTTCGAGGACCTCCTCGCCGCCACGACCCGGTACCTCACCGCCGAGAAGGACACCCGCGGCTTCGTCGCCGGCGCCGGCTGGGTCCACGCCGCCGCCCACACCGCCGACGTCCTGAAGTTCCTCGGCCGCAACCCGAAGCTCACCCCGGCCGGCCAGGCCCGGATCGTCGAGGCCACCGCGACGCGCCTCCGGACCGCGGGCGTCGTCTACGCCTGGGGCGAGGACGAGCGGCTCGCCCTCGCCCTCCTCTCCCTCACGAAGCGTGCCGACTTCGACCCGAAGCCGTTCGAGGCGTGGCTCGCCGCCCTCGCGGCCGAGAACGCCGCCCTCTGGAAGAACGGCCCGCACATCGACCCCGCGGCCTTCGTCCCGGTGAGGGCGCAGAGGCAGGCCCTCGTCCACCTCGCCGCCCTCCTCGCACGCGAGGAGAAGGCCCCGGAGGCGTTCCGGAAGAGCCTGAGCGAGGCGCTGTCGAAGCTCCGGGGGTGAGCGGAGCAGCTTTCTTCTCGCTCCCGTTCTGCCTCCTGCAGACGGCGACACAGCCGCGCTACAGCCACCGTCGACGGCCTCCGGGACTCCCGCCGTTCCCGTCGCGGTGCGGGCCTCCACGCGCAGATCGCCTCCGCTACAGCCGACCGTCGCCCTCCCGGAGGCACCTGCGGTGACCCGGCAAATCCGGGCACCTACTTCGGAGATGTGGAGACCGAGCCGGGCGCGGGGGCTCCCAGGGACACAACGCCCTGACCGTCAACGACCGAGAACTGAAAGGCGAAGTCCACGTACGTTGGCACGTAGCGAGTGGAGAGCAGAGGCCGCGGCTCGTTCGGGTCGGTACTCGCTGAAACGGGAGCGACGGTGTCTATGCGCGCCGATGAGAACTTCCAGCGACGGACGGCCGTTTCCGCAGCCTGTCGAAACGCATCCTGGTGGGGGCCGCCTGAAGAAGCGAGAAGGGGACTGTCGCTCGTGGCGATCACGAAGCCCCCCTTGTCAAGGTGGAGCCGAATGGCGACGATCGCGGAGCCGGCACCAGCGCGAAGCGCCTCGGCCGGATATGGGGGCAACGGCGCGTAGCGGGGAGATGCGGGCGCGAACTCCTCCGTCTCGGCAACCTTGATGTCCGCTGCGGCCGGGTCGGAGAGGAACCGGACCGCGACGTCGCCCTGCCTCGAGGGATCTTCGGTTCCTCGGGCTGGAGCCTCAGTGTCTCCCGCGCGAGCCTCAACGGGAACTCTTCCGTGGCTGCACGCGTTCGTGATCGGCCATGCTCCGATTCCGAGGGACAGGGCCACCCGGGCAGCCCCGCAGAACGGCGCGACCGGGCCTCGTCGAGCCTTCGTCATGCCTTTACGCGGAAGGATCCGTGACGATGCGCCCATCGAACATCTCGATCACGCGGCTCGCCCGAAGCGAGTATCTCGGGTCGTGCGTCACCATGCAGATCGTCACCCCTCCTTCGTGCAGGCGATCGAGGACCTTCATGACAGCCTCGCCATTCGTCGAATCGAGATTCCCGGTTGGCTCGTCGGCGAGCAGGATGCTCGGCTCCCCCACGACCGCACGCGCGACCGCTACGCGCTGCTGTTGGCCACCGGAAAGCTGGCCCGGGAAGTGCTTCGAACGGTGAGACATGCCCACTCTCTCGAGGGCCACGCTCACCCGCTCCCGCCTCTCCAGGGCGGGAACTCCTCGATAGAAGAGCGGCAGTTCGACGTTCTGGAAAACGGTCAGGTCGCCGATCAGGTTGAAGTCCTGGAAGACGAACCCGATCGCCCGGTTGCGGAGTGCAGCACGGCCCGCCTGTCCGAGCGTGCTCGTGCTCTCAGCGTGGATCTCGACCGTGCCCGAGGTCGGTTCGTCCAGCAGACCCATGATCGAGAGGAGCGTCGACTTCCCGCAGCCTGATGGGCCTCCGATCGACACATACTCTCCTTCGCGGATCGACATGCTCACGTGCGTCAAGGCGCGCGTTTCCATGTCGTCCGCCAGGAACACCTTGTCGACATCCGTCAATCGGATGACGTCGCGCCCGTTCACCTGAATCCCCATTGGAACCTTCTCTCTCTTTCGGCGGCCGGCTCGTCGGCCTCGGCCGTCTCCGTTCGGGCTCGACGTCTCTCCAACAGCATGCTCACCGGAGCGCGATTCGCCGGTGCGAGTCAAATCGCGACATGTCCGAGAGGATGACGTCGTCGCCGACCGACAGTCCACCCTTGATCTCGACCGCGTTTACCGACGTCCGGCCGACTTGGACCAGCACTCGTTCGGCACGACCGCCCGAGGGCTCGATCCGGAAGAGCGCGATCGTCGAGTGCGCCTGACTGCGCGTCGGACGACCGAGGCAGAGCACGCCGGCGAGGCGTTCGATCCGGATCGTGCCGTCCACGGGAAGGTCCGGCCGCGCGCCGCGCGGCAGCTCCCCTCGAAGGGCGACGTCCACCTTCACCGTACCGTCCTTTACGACGGGGTCGACGCGCGAGACGGCACCCTCCACCAGGCCCGTCCCGGTGTCGACACTCACCGAGAGACCGGGGGTGACGTCGCGAGCCTCGGTCGCCGCCACGCGAAGCCGTGCCAGGAGGCGGCTGGGATTCGTGACGACCGCGAGGGGCATACCCGGCGTGACCTGCTGCCCCGGCTCCACGGAGACGCTCTGGAGCACGCCCGTCGTCTTCGCGCGAACCGTCAGCCCCGTGACCTGGCTTCTCCGAAGCTCCGCGAGTGCCCGATGCTGCCGAACCTCCGCCTCCTTCGCCTGTCGCTGCGCCGCGCCCGCTCGCCGCGTGACGGCGAGCCGCTCCCGCTCGATCTGCGATCTGGCGGTCACCGATGCTCTTCGGGCATCCGCGATCTCCCGGTCGATCGAGGACGTCAGCCCTTCTCGGGCGAGCCGGCCCGCCGCCTCGGCCTGGAGCCTCGCTTCCGTCAGCTCCGACTCGAGGGTGGCGCTCTCGGCCCGGAGCGTCATGCTCTGCGCCTCCAGGCGGGCCTCCAGGTCGACGAGCTCCGCCTCCGCAATCCGCAAGCGCGTTCCCGCGTCCAGCGAGGCGAGCTCCACCTCAGGATTCGCCAGCCGCAGGATCACCGAGTCCGGTGTGACTGGAGCCCCGGGCTTCAGGACACTCTCGACAACCCTTCCGGAAGTCTCCGCCGTGATCCAGAGGACGTCCTCTGAGGCCAGGGCTCCCGCGCCGTGCACCTCCCGGATCAGCTCTCCTCGCTCGACCCTCCCGATCACGACGGTCGACCGCGAGACGACCGGCAACGCCCGGCCCATCATTCCCACGGCGAGCACGACCCCTGCCAGGCACAGGCCTACGACGATCGCGAGAAACAGGCGGCGCCTCTTCCGGGCGAGAGCGAGGTCCGGTCTCGGTACGTCCATCGCGCTCAGGACAGGCCGTTCAGTCGTTGGCTCTTCCGTTCGCATCAGGCCCCCGGCCTCTGTCACGTCAGCGGCTGGGCGCGGACGAGAATACTGGAATCCGGCGCTGGTCCAGGCCGCGAGAACCGCTGTGACGCCATCCCTTGCACCTCTCGCCTACGTCCGCTCGCGCTCGAGGAGCCGACGGTATGTTCCGCACTCGCGCTGAAGCTGATCGTGCCGACCGCGGCCGACGATTCGCCCACCGTCCATCACGAGAATCTCGTCCGCCTCCCGGATTGCATCGAGCCGGTGCGCGACCTCGAGGCGCGTGCAGCCGAGCCCCCGCAGGTTCGCGGCGATCCTGTTCGCATTCGGGCCGTCGACCTCGCTGGTCGCTTCGTCGAGAAAGAGGACCTGCGGACGACCGACCAACGCTCGAGCGAGGCAGATCCTCTGTCGCTGCCCGCCGCTGAGGTTGCCCGCTGCTTCCGACACCCACGTGTCGTAGGCCATCGGCATTTGCTCGATATCGGCCGCGACCTCCGCGGCCGCCGCGGCGCGATGAAGGTCCGCGTCGCTCGCATCCGGCGTGTTCATGCAGATGTTCCCGCGGATCGTCTCGGCGAAGAGCACGGTCCGCTGCGGCACGACGCCGAACCGAAAGCGGATGCTGCGAGGATCGAATGCTCGAACGTCCTGGCCGTCCAGTAGCACCTGGCCGGCGATCGGCTCGTAGAGACCCATCATCAGCTTGAGCAGCGTCGACTTCCCCGAGCCGGACGCTCCGACGATCGCGAGAGACGCGCCCGCGCTCACCTTCAGGGAAACGTTCGACACGACCCAGGGAGAGCCCTGGCCATACCGGAAGGAGATGTCGCGCAGCTCGATCTCTCCCCGAATCGGAGCGGTCCATTTGCGCTCCCTCCCCTCCCGTTCGGACGGCGCATGACGCACCTCCTCCAAGCGCTCGAGGTGCGTGCCGATGACCTGGAGGCTCTGCGCGTTCTCGATGAGGGACGCGAGAGGGGCCATGAAGCCGCCGGCCAGGACGTTGAAGCCGAGCATCCTACCGAGGCTCAGATCGCCCCGCACGACGGCCGCCGTTCCAAGCAGCAGGAGAACGGCCGGACACGCAAATGCCAGGGTCGCCGCGGCGCCGCCCACGAACGCCTCACGTTTCGCTCGACGGTATCCGGCCTCGAGCTCCCCGTAGAACAGGGTACGCCATCTCTCTCCGACCGGTCTCTCGGCGCCGCTCGCCTTCACCGTCTCGATCGCGTTGAACACCTCGACGAGATAACTCTGATGCTTCGACTGCGCCGCGACCTGTCCGCGAATCACGTCCTTCATGACAGCCGCGCCCGCGAGCGCGGCCGCGATTCGGAGGACCGCAAGGGCGAGGACGGCGAGGCCGAGCCGCAGGTGGAACGCGATCATCGCGGCCAGGTACCCGAGCATCAAGAGGCCGTCCGCAGCGAGAGAGAACACCTGACGAGACAGGAGCTCGCGCACCAGCGCATTGCTCGAGAGGCGCATCAGCAGGTCCCCGGACGCTCGAACCTGGAAGAAGGCGTACCTCAGCGAAAGCAGATGGTCAAAGAACTCGGCCATCATCGCCCGATCGAGGCGCACCTGCAAGCGGGCCATGACGACAGCTCTCGTCACCGTCGTCGCGAAGAAGGCCGCGACGAGGAGCCCCGAGCCGAGGACCAGTGCACTCAGGCTCTGCCAGGAACCTGCTGGTACGACTGCATCCACGACGTACGCCGTGAGGACGGGCAGGAGAAGCCCGAGACATTGGAGAAGCACTGAGAGCGCGAGCGTCCCCGCAAGCGACCGCGGCGCGGCGAACACCTTCCGGACGTAGTGCTTCCAGTCCGCGATTCGCGCATCCCGGATCGCACATTCCTCTTTCGGCTCGAAGGTGAGCGTGACGCCCGTGAAAAGCCTATCCGCCTCCGCCAGCCCGACCGACCGGCGCCCGCATGCCGGATCGACGATGACCAGGCGGCTTCTCCTGGCCCGCACAAGCACGACGAAGTGGTTGAACCCCCAATGAAGTACTGCCGGAGCCCGAACCCAGCGGAGATCGGCGAGCTCGGCTCGGAAGCCTTCCGCCTCCACACCGAACCGAGTCGAGACGTCCACGATGGTTTGGGCGTCGATTCCGTCTCGTTGGAGACCCATCGCCTCCCTTACAGTCGACAGGCTCACGCTCCGCCCGAGTGCCTGCAGGACCATAGCGAGGCACGCCGCCCCACAGTCGCTCTCGGTCGTCTGGCGCACGACGGGCACTCGGCGCGATCGCCAGCCCGGCTGAGCGGGTAGCTTCGGGACACGCCTGTACGTCCGTCGCAACCGCGCTGCCAGCGCACTCGCCCGAAACAGCGTCGGCTCGTCCTCGACACGGATGTCCGTCACCTTCGACAACGACACCGCAGCGGCCTCTCGCGCGCCGTTTCCAGCCATCCTCGCCTAGGCACCCTGCCGAAGCACGATCGCGGGGTTCACGGACAGGACCTCCCGCGCCGCGAAGGCTGCCGTCCCGAGTGCAACGGCTGCCATGGCCAGGCAGGAGAACACCAACATGAACCCTGTCTCGAGAGCGCTGGAGTCGTAGACGAAGACGGACAATCTCCCGAGTAACGCGGCTGTGGCGATCAGACCCAGGAGGATGCCCACGCCGGCTGCTCGGAGGGTCTGCGACGACGCGAGCCGCAGGAGCTGGAGCGGCGTAGCACCCAGCGCCGCGCGGATGCCCAGCTCTCTTCGCCGCTGCGCGACCGACTGCGCGACCACGCCGTGGACGCCGGCGATCGCCAGGAACACCGCCACGGAAGCGAACGCCACCAGAATCATCGTCGATACCGTGCGACTTCGCATGGACCTCGCGACGATGTCCTCCATTTCCGCCATTCCTGCCACCGGCTGGCGATCATCCGTTTCCCGAACGATTCGTCGGACCTCGCCCGCGACGGCGCTTCCTTCCCCGGCTGTCCTCAAGACGTACGTCATCGAGCGACCGCTCGTCGTCGTGACTTCGGGGGGCGCCTGAAGGAACGGGAGGTACAGCGTGGGGCGTGGGTCCGCCTCGAGCGAGCTGGCACGAACCGTGTCGACTACGCCGACCACCTCGACCGGCTCCTTGCCGGTCAGGTGGGTCCACACCGGCATTCCGAGGTCGCGACCGTCCTCCCAGAGTCGCCTCGCCAGCAGCTCGTCCACGATCGCTACGGGTGCCGAGCCGTCCCGGTCGCGTTCGTCGAAGAGCCTGCCCCGTCGGAGCGGAATCCCGAGCGCCTCGACGTATCCCGCGCTCACGAATCGGACGCTCGTTCGAAAGGCTGCTCCTTCAGCCGACATCGGGGAGCCAGCGACTCCAACCAGCATTTCGCTGAAGCCGAGGGGCAGGGCGTTGGTGATGCCCGCGCTCGTCACGCCGGCGACGGCCCGGAATCGACGGAGAAGCGCGCGGTGGAGCTCCACAATCTCCGTTCCTTTGCTTCGTTCGATCGGGGCGATGGGCAGTTCGAACACCAAGGCGTGCTTCGCGTCGAAGCCAGGATTCTGCCTCGTCACCTTCCAGAAGCTTCGCAGCATCACCGCCGTCCCGACGACGAGGGGCACCGCGAGCGCCACCTGAACGACGACCAGCGCGGCCTGCAGCCTCAGACGCCCCCGCTCGGCGGATTGGTGGCCGCCTCGGATCAGGGCGCTCGTCTGGCTCCCGCGGGCGCGGACGCCACCCAAGAGGGCCGCCCCGCAGGAGGTCACCACCGTGACGAAGGTCATGTAGGCCAGAGCTTGCCCACTCAGACCGATCTCTCCCGCGCGCGGCAGGGTCGCCGGCACCACCCTGCGGACGACGCTCAGCAGCACGAGCGACAGCCCGAGCCCCGCTCCCATCCCGCCGATCGCGAGAGCGAGACCCTGGACCAGATGCTCGATCGCAAGCCTGGCGGGAGTCGCACCCAGAGCGAGTCGAGTCGCGGATTCGCGGGCCCCTCGGATCGCCTTCGCCAGCAAGAGGTTCGCGACGTTCACGCAGACGAGGATGAGGATGAAGGAGCCGGCGACGTACATCGATACCGCGACCGCCCGGATGTGAGCCACCATCCTTTCCTGAAGCCGTTCCACCCTGATGCGAGCGATCGCCTCCGACGTCGACGCGCCTCTCGAAGGCTTCGCCGACACGAGCCTCGCCTCCGCTTCCGCCTCCTCCGGCGTCACACCTTGCCGTAGGCGTCCGAAGACCGTGAGGTAGGGCTCCTCCGAGAGTGCGGCGTCATCAGCATTCTGGAGAGACCCGGCGAACCGCGGCACACGCCCCAGACCCGGCGTCACCCACGCCTCCGCTCCCTGCGGAAGCTGGCACTCCCTCCCCGTCACGCCAACAATGACATGTGCTATGCCGTCCAGCGCGACGCTCTCTCCGATGACGTCTCGCCGGCTCTCGAACTTGCTCGCCCACAGGGCGTGGCTCAGCACGAGGCCGCTCCCGTCCTCCGCCGCCCCCCTCCCTTGGAGGAAGGCTCTTCCGAGCGCGGGATTCACGCGGAGCGTTTCGAAGAACTCCGGCGTGACCATTGCTCCGACGATGCTCAGCGCCTCTCCGCGCCGCGTGAGGTTGAATCTACGCATCGTCGCGGCGGACAGGCTCGAGTAGGATCGCATTCGTCCCTTCATCTCGAGATAGACGACTGGGCTCACGTTTACTTGCTCTGCATCGAAGACCTCGACGACCTCCTTTGGCTTCGGTAACGGCAGCGGATTCAGAACGACAGTCTCCACGAGGCTGAACATCACGGTATTGACCGCGACCCCGAGGGCGATCACGCAGATGGCCTCGAGGCAGAGCGAAGGGTTCCTCTGCGCGAACGCGCTCACCGACGAAGCGTGAAACCCGAACCGTCCGAGGCCGCGGGCTCCGGCTTCGACGACCTCTACGGCACGACTCATTGGTGTCTTCTACTCTCGCCGTCCGGACCGCTGCCGTGCAGACCGACGTTCTCCGGGCCGCGGGTTTCGCTCCCGGTTTCGGAGGTCCCCTGCCCCATCCCTTCCTCCCGAACCTGGCGTTTGGCTGCGCGGCGTACGACGTCGAGCCACAGCTCGCGCTGATACGCGCAGGCGCCGGAATTCCGATGCGCCCAGCTGTCCAGTCCGTTCAGCACGCACCCTCCCCGGCAGATGCCGGCGACGTCGCAGCCGCGGCACGAGTCTCGTAACGCCTTGAGGCGCCTCGTCAGCGCCTCCTGCGCCGCTGCGCCTAGCCTTCGGCTATAGATGTCCCCCTTCACGTCTGCCCATGACGAGAATGCCTCCGGAAGGAACTGGCAGCACTGCGACAGCAGCAGCCTCGAAACGTTGAACTGAAGACCGTGTGCGGGGTCTCCCGATAGCCCGGTGCAGTTCGGCAGAAATGTGTCGCCCGAATTGGAGAGCAGCACCTCTATGTTCTTGAAGTACTCGTCATAGACGTGAAGACTTTGGCCCTCGCTCTCCGCGAAGAGTTGGGAGACAAGATGGGCCTTTCTTGTTCCGTCCTCTCGCGACGCGCCGAGCAGGTTTGGTGCCAGGCGAGCCGACCGGAATCCGAATCGCGCCATCCGGAATACGCTCGCTCTCCGGAATGTACGGTCGTCCTCGATCGTCCCCTGGAAGGTCTGGATGGGATTCCTCGGGCTTTTCGCGTTGAACAGGCTGACATTCCGCAGGACGTCCCGAAAGGAACCTCTTCCATTCCGATAGGTTCGCGTCCGGTCGTGTGCTGCACCGTATCCGTCGACGCTGACAAACACGTTGAACGACCGTGCCGCCAAGAACTCTGCGATCTCCTCGGTCATCAGGGTCATGTTTGTGTTGAGCGTATATGAGACCGGTACGTCCGGATGTCGCTTCTCGAGATGCTCCACGATCCTTCGAACGAGCGGCCAATCGACGAGGATCTCGCCGCCGTTGAAAGACAGTACCGCCGGCCGGCTCGCAGCTGAGCGCTTCCTGCTCATATACTGGTCCACGACGCTCAGGGTCGCGTCGATTCGTTCCTCGGACGACACGCTCCCGTTCCCTTCCCGTGACTGGCTCTTGGGCTGCACTTGGCGATGAATGCAGTAGGTGCAGGAGAGATTGCACGGGTCATTCGTGAGATACAGGATGTCGTAGTCTTTCCGTTCCTGGTAGAAGCGCGTCATCGCGCGGTGAGCCTTCGACACGGCATGATCGATTTTGCTCTCGAACTGCCGCTCGTAGGGATCTTCCTCGCTATCGAACGCGAGACGGTGAGAGAGAAGCTCCCTCTCCGAGTCTGCGTCGAGGCAGATCTCCCCTCCATGCCCTTCCCGGAGGGCCGACAGTAACGCCACGCCCCGCTCGTTCATCAGCATCACGTCCGGGAAGTACCGATTCCACGCCGCATACGTTCCACTGCCGACGGGAACCACGACCGCATGGGCGGAGGTTCGTACAACCCGTCTCGTTTCCTCCACGGAGCTCATCCCAAGCCTCTCGTTCTCTCCGTCCGATCTGCCCCCGCCGCCGCGACCAGCTGACGACGCGCGCATCCGGGCAGACACTTCTCGCATTCGGCCGAGCCACAACGACCCCGTACTGGTGGCGCCCCGGGTGCTCATCGATGTTGATCGTTGCGTGTCAGGTCTTCAGACTGGCTTCCGCGAGGCTCCCATCCCGCGACAGCAAATGCCGTGGACGGGTGAAGTTTGAATCGCTATGGGTGTCGGTATCAGCCCTTGTTAGCAGGCTCACACGCGCAGGTGCACGTGCAGTAGTTGCCGTTGCCGGGCGAACCTGCCGCTCCGCCGCTCGTTCCTCCCGGGGCCCCTCCACGAGCAGTCCTCAGCTCGACAAAGGTCAGTTTCCGCATGTTGAGCGCGTTCTTCGGTTCGTTCTTCTTCATTGTGGTGTCACTCTTCCCCACCCGGGGCGCCCCAGGTGTGTCGCGTTGGGCCATGATGACTCTGTGATAGAGGTATAACTTTGGGACGGCTCGCCTCGACTTCTCAGTGTTCGAGTCTTTCTCTTCAGGGCTCTCCTCGAAAGCAGCAGTGCGAGCACCCTGCCTCAATCCTCCGGCATACACTCCCGTTCCTTCGGGCTTCTAGTCCTCTGGTCCAAGTGACCCTGCTCCTGAAGGACCGGCCTGATCAAACTCCTCGATCCCGTCCCTTCTCTCATCCGGCGTGGTCGATGGTGTGCAGATGGCCGGCTTGGGCGGAATTTCGCCCAATTCTACGGTTGCCTCCGATCCATCGCCATTAACAACTGGTGCCACATCGCAGGCATCGAATCCTCGGAGGCGTCTCCCGCCTCAAGAGGTACGCACGCAGTCTCCCGGGCGTCGTCCCAAACTCCCGACGGCAGAATCGTGAGAGAGAGATCGGCCCGGAGAGCCCGATCGCCCGGGCCACCTCGGCGTACGCCACCGATGTCGCGAGGAGCCGGAGCGCCCGTTCGCGACGCTCACGCAGGACGAGAGACCGCACGCTCGTCCCGCTCTCAGCGAGGCGTCGCAGCAGGGTCCGGGTTCCGCGCCCCTGGGTCGCTGCCACGGCCCTCGCTCCCAAGGCAGAGAGTTGCCCCGCGAGAACATCGAGGTCCTCGTCCGTCAGGTCGCCGGATCGGTTCCTCCTGAATCGAGCGTGCGCGGCGCCGGGGGTCGACGGGCCGGCGTGAGGTTGAGCATTGATCTCGACTGGCTGGACCACGAGAACCCTCCTTACTAGCTATGAGGGTTTTCGGACCCCTTCAGTGCCCCTCGCCTCGAGAAATTTCTTCGAAATCGTTCCGTGGGTGTCGACGCGCCACGGCGGCGCAACCCTGGCGAGCCTCGCTGGTCCCCTCGACCGGTGGAGGCGACGGTTCCGGAAGGGCCTGAGCCCGGCGCAGACGAAGCTCAGCAGGTCAGGCTCGGCTCCCAGCCGCCAACGGTCGGCGGAGGGAGGGCGAGGGCAGCTCCTCACTTGCGAAGGGCTTTCCATCGATCGGATCGACGGCGATCGCTGCCCGGGAGTCGACGCGATCTCCGAAGATGTCGGCTCGGAGCGATAGGGAGACCACGCTGCCGAGCCAGGCGGCCGGGGTCTCGAACCTGCTCTCGCGATCCGTGGTCATGAGGGCCCTCCACGGAGCAGAGTGCCGCCGATCCCTCATTCCGCCCAGGTTGATTACATAGGCAACGGGCCTGCCGTCAGCCGGGCAGAGAACATCGACATTCCGGGAAGGCCGGTGGCCCGGAGGAAGCCGTCCGCCGCCCGCTCGATGGAGAACCGCGCGCGGCCTGGGCGAACGGCGTGGGAATAGACAAAGGGCCTCGCCGTTGCGTCGGGACGTCGCTCCGGTCCGGCCCGTCGACGCGCGCCCGATCGAGGGCCCCGCCCCCCCCTTCAGCCCGCCTCGGCCTCCGCCGCCGCGCGGCGCTTGTCGCGCAGCTGGACGAAGCTGGAGACGACGAGCGCCTCGCCGATGTCCTCGACGCTGACGAGGCCGAGGAAGGCGTCGCCGTCGTTCACGGCGGCGATCCGCTCTCCCTTCTCCCCCATCAGACGGCGCACCTCGTCGAGCCCCTGCCGCGCGTCGACCGTCAGGACTTCGCGCCGCATGATCCCGGCGACGTAGAGGTCGTTCGTCTCCGTGGCGAGCGCCTTCAGGACGTCGTCGCGCGTGACGACGCCGAGGAACGTCTTCCCCTGGACGACGGCGAAGTCGGGCTGGTAGCTCGTCAGGATGTAGTCGACGACCTTGCTGACGTGGTCGCCGGGCGAGAGGACGAGGGCGTGCTTGTTGTAGGCGTCGCCGACACGGAGCGTCGTGAGGACCGTTCGCGCCTGCTCCTCGGCCCGCTCCTGCCCCGCCCCCATGAAGACGAAGAGGGCGACGATGACGAGGAGGAAGTTCCCGGAGAGGACGCCGAACAGGCCGAACGCGAACGCGACGGCCTGCCCGATCGCCGTGGCGATCTGCGTCCCGCGCGAGAAGCCGAGGCGCATCGCGAGCGCCGCTCGGAGGACGCGGCCGCCGTCCATCGGGAAGGCGGGGATCATGTTGAAGACGGCGAGGCCGACGTTCGCGAGGAAGAGCCAGCCCCAGAGGGTCGCGAGGGTGGGCGGCCCGTCGGCGGTGAGGAGCGACTGCGCCTCGACGAGGCCGAAGTTGAGCGCGACGCCGCCGGCGAAGAAGAGGAGGATGGCGATCGCCACGTTCACGAGCGGCCCGGCGAGGGCGATCAGGAGCTCGTGCTGCGGCTTCTCGGGGTTCTTCTCGAGGCGTGCGACGCCGCCGATCGGCAGCAGGACGATTTCCCGCACCGTCAGGCCGAAGCGCTGCGCGACGAGGCTGTGCCCCAGCTCGTGCAGGACGACGCAGGCGAAGAGGAGGATCATCAGGCCCATCCCGAAGACGGCGCCCGCGAACGAGGACTCCCCGCCGAGCCCCTGCGGAAAGCCCCACTGGAACGCGCCGAGCGCGAGGATCAGCGCGAACGTCGCGTGGATCTTGATGTCGATGCCCGAGACGCGGGCGACGGTGTACGACCACTTCATGGCAGGCTCCCGGCGGACTCGGCGTCCGTCACCCCTTATCCGACGGCCGATGGGCCGGGGATTTCGGGGCGGAACTCGGGGGCGTCGGGGCGGGGACGCTTGCGCCAGGCGGCGTAGGGGCGGGCGAGGGCCCGGAGCGCCGCGACCTTCCACTCGTACGGGTCGAGCCAGCTCTTCTCCGCGAGGAGCTCGCGCCCCTCCTCCGGCTGGACGACGAGGGAGACCTTGATGTTCGGGAGGATTCCGACGGCGAGCCCCGCGCGGCGGGCCGCCTCGTACTGGTAGGCCATCACCTCGCGCATCTCGCCCGGGTCGGGCGACGGCAGGTGCGCGAGGTTGCTCCCGGCGAGCGGCCGGAAGATGCAGACGGTGGGGAACCCGCCCCCGGCGACGATCCGGTCGATCGCCCTCTTCGTCGCCTCGATCGGCTCGAGCCCCGCGATGATCTCGCCGGAGACGCGGCCGCGGCCGAGCTTCTTCGCGGTGTACTCCAGCGCCTCGAAGAACGCGTCCTGCCCGACGGTCGACGCCTTGCCCGGGCAGACCTCCTCGAACCACTTCTCGTCCAGGAGCTCGACGCAGAAGCTGAAGTGGTCGCAGCCGAGCTCGATCAGCTCGTCGTACTCGTCCCAGCAGTCCCGCAAGACCGGCACCGCCTGGACGCCAATGAAGCCGCCGACGTTCCGCCGGATGGCCGACACGTAGGGGCGCGCCTGCATGAGGCCGTGCATCGGCCGCTTCTTCGGGTCGTCCTCGTAGTGATATCCGGTGTTGAAGTGGGTGAACGTGACGCCCGACTCCTCGCGGGCGACCTTCGCGACCTCGACGACGTCCTCGACCTTCTTCGCGAGCTCCTCGTTCGTCCCGACGTTCACGCCGGTCGTACAGAACTTGCAGTTCGCCGCCGAAGGGGTGTTGTACCAGTACATGCACGTCTCGGCGAAGTAGACGCCGAGGTAGGTCCCCTGCAGGACGCCGACGCGGGTCATCGGGACCCCGCGCTTCGTCGAGCGGGCGTACCAGGCCGGCGGGTCGGGGAGGCGGACCGGGTAGACGACGTCGGGGAGGCGCGCATCGCGGACGGCGAACGAATCCCCCGCCTTGTGGAGCGTCAGCGGGGAGGAGGCGACGAACGGCTCGTCGAGCGGGACGTTGACCCAGACCCCCTGCCGCGGGGCGGGGATGACGAGCTCGAGGCCCGAGCCGAGGCCGGCGCGGGTGCGGGCGACGCGGCGGGCCTGGACGTCGGCCCGGGCGGATTCGTCGACGAGGAGCCCCCGGCAGAAGAGCTCGACCTCGAGCTCGACGGGGTTCCAGGGCTTTTCGAGGCGGGTGCTGGACATCGGCCGATTCTCGCAGGTGCGGCAAGGGCGCCGAAGGCGGGCCCCGGGGCGGGACGTTCCGGCCCGCGTCCGATATCGTTCCGAGCCATGAGCGAGGCCCGCCTCCCCGACTCGACCCGCCGCCCGCTGGGCAAGCTCCACGCCCGCGTCTCCCCCGTCGGGTTCGGGTGCTACCGGGTGGACGACCGGGTCGACCGGCACCGGGAGGCGCTCCGGCTCGCCCTCCTCTCCGGCGTGAACCTCGTCGACACCTCGACGAACTACGGCGACGGCCACAGCGAGCTGCTCGTCGGGAAGGTCCTCCGCGAGATGGCCGCGGCGGGCGAGGCCCGCCGCGAGGACGTCGTCGTCGTCACGAAGGCGGGCTACGTCCAGGGGCAGAACCTCCGCGACGCGCACCAGCGCCGGAAGCTCGGCGACCCGTGGCCCGAGATGACGGAGTACTCGCGGGACTGCTGGCACTGCATCTCCCCGGCGTTCCTGAAGGACCAGCTCTCCGCCTCGCTCGGCCGCCTCGCGATGCCGCGCGTCGACCTCCTCCTCCTCCACAACCCCGAGTACTTCCTGACGGACGCCGAGCACCGGAACCTGCCGCTCGCCGAGGCGCGCGACACGTTCTACGACCGGATGGGCCGCGCCTTCGAGCAGCTCGAGAAGGAGGTCGCCGCGGGGCGCATCGGCGCCTACGGCGTCTCCTCGAACACGTTCGTCGTCCCGCACGAGAAGGCCGACGCCGTCGACCTCCTTCGCCTCCTCGACCTCGCCGGCCCCGGTTTCGCCGCGATCCAGCTCCCGATGAACCCGGTGGAGCTCGGCGCGCGCGAGCCGATCCACACGACCGACGGCCGGAGCGTCCTCGACGTGGCGCGCGAGCACGGCCTCGCCGTCCTCGTGAACCGGCCGCTGAACGGCTTCCGCCAGGGGCGCCTCCACCGCTTCGCCTCCGTCGGCGCGCCGTTCCCGCTCGTCGAGACGCCCGCGCCCGACGCCCTCGCGCGCCTCCGCGCCGGCGAGGAGGAGTTCGCGCTCGTCTACGCCCCGCGCCTCTCGGTGGAGAACGGCGTCGCGCCGCCCGAGGAGCTCCTCTCCGTCTCGCCCCTCCTCGGCGAGTTCGAGAAGCGCGGCCTCGACCTCGGGACGTTCCGCGAGGTCTGGGACGACGTCGTCGAGCCGCGGCGGACGGAGCTCCTCGCCGAGCTGCGCGAGGTCTTCGACCGCGATGCGGATTTCGGCCGCTGGGCCGACAGCTGGGGCGCCACGCTCCTCGAGGCCGCCTCCGCGCTCGTCGGGCGGCTCCTCCCGAGGGAGGAGGCCCGCGCCGCCGAGCTCTCCGAGCTCGTGACGCGCGAGCTCCACGAGTCCCCCGAGGGGACCCTCTCGCAGCGGACGCTCAAGGGGCTTGCCGACGTGCCGGGCGTGACGTGCGTCCTCGTCGGGATGCGCCGGCCCGAGTACGGGCGGGACGCCGTGGGGGCGTTCGGGACCTGAGTTCCCGGGGCGCGCCGGCCAGGTGGCTAGCTCGCCCCGCCCTCGGCCCTGAGCGCCGTCTCGAGCTGCCGGATCAGAGGCGGGAGGTTCTCCCG
>JAGOBQ010000385.1 GCA_017999215.1 Thermoanaerobaculia bacterium | reverse complement strand
CGTCTCGCCCGTGCGGCGACCGGCACGGAGGCGACCGCGGCGCCCCAGCTCGTCCCCCCGACCGTTTTCGGCCACGTCCCCTCCATGACGTCCCTTCCCTGCGACCCGGCGGCAGCCCGGGCCCTTCTGCAATCCGCCGGCTACGCCCTCCCGGTCGAGGCAGTCCTTTCCTACCGGGCCGTCGGAAGCGACGACCCCGCGGCGAAGGCCCTGAAGGAGATGCTCGAAGCGGCCGGATTCCGCGTCGCGCTCCGGCCCGTCGCCTGGGACCAGGTCCAGGCCGAGCTGCGCGGGGGGCGGCTCTCGCTGTTCTTCGGGGGGTGGGTCTTCGACGGACCCGACGCGGGCGGCTTCCTCCGCGACTGCATTCGGAGCCGCGGGCAAGACGGCCTCACCGGCTACTTCAACCCGGGCTACGCGAATCCCGAGGTCGACCGGCTCGTCGACTCCAGCTACGGGGCGTTCGTCCGAACCTCCCGCCTTACGCTCCTCGAGGAGGCGATGCGGCTCGCGAACGAAGACGCCCCGCTCGTGCCGCTCTTCCACCGCCCCGACGCCTGGGCCGTCACGGACCGTCTCGAGTGGGAGCCGCGGCCCGACGGGAAGATCGTCGCGGCCGAGATGAGGCCGGCCGGAGGCGAACGCTGAGCGTCGACGTTCCGGCCCTGCTCCTGAGCCTCCGCCTCTCGCTGGCCACGGCGGCGCTCCTCGTCGCTCTCGGCCTGCCGCTGGCCTGGTGGCTCGCGACGTCGCGGGCGCGCTGGAGGCCGCTCGTCGAGGCGGTCGTCGCGCTTCCGATCGTCCTCCCGCCGACGGTCCTGGGGTTCTACGTCCTCCTCCTCCTCGGACCGCGCGGCCCCGTCGGCCGCGCCGCCGAGGCGCTCTTCGGCGCCCGCCTTCCGTTCACGTTCCAAGGGCTTCTCGTCGCGTCGGTCCTCTACAGCCTTCCCTTCGCCGTCCAGCCGTTCGCCGCCTCCTTCTCCGCCGTCGATCGCTCGCTCCTCGAGGCGGCGGCTTCCCTCGGCGCCTCCGGAACCCGGACGTTCTTCCGGGTCGTCCTCCCGCTCTCCCGCGCGGGTGTCGTGACCGGCGTCGTCCTCTCGTTCGCCCACACGCTCGGAGAGTTCGGCGTCGTCCTGATGGTCGGCGGAAGCATCCCGGGCGAGACCCGCACCGTCTCGGTCGCGATCTTCGACCACGTCCAGGCGCTCGACTACGGCTCGGCCGGCGCCACCTCTCTCGTCCTCCTCGCCGTCTCCTTCGGCGTTCTCGCCGCCACCTACGCCCTCCAGGGCCGCGTTCCCTCCGCATGGCTGCCGCGCTCGAAGCCCGGTTCGTGAAACGTTTCCGGGGAGGGCCGGCGATCTCCGCCGTCCTCTCCCTCCCCGGAGACGGCGCCGTCACGGTCCTCTTCGGCCCCTCGGGCTCCGGGAAGACGACCGTCCTGCGAGCGCTCGCCGGCCTGGACCGCCCCGACGAGGGGACGATCTCCCTCGGCGGGGAGGCGTGGCTCGACGCCGCGCGCGGCCTCTTCGTCCCGGCGCGCCAGCGGCGCGTCGGCCTCCTCTTCCAGGACTACGCCCTCTTCCCCCATCTGACCGCTCGCGAGAACGTCGCCTTCGGCCTCCACCGGCTCGACGCCGCGGAGCGGGACACGCGGACGCGCGAGACGCTCGCCCTCCTGAAGCTCGACGCTCTCGCCGACCGGAGGCCGGGAGAGCTCTCCGGGGGCCAGCGGCAGCGCGTCGCGCTCGCGAGGGCGATCGCCCCCTCCCCGCGGCTCCTCCTCCTCGACGAGCCCCTCTCCGCGCTCGACGCCCCGACCCGCGAGGAGCTTCGCGTCGAGCTCCGGAGCCTCCTCGTCCGGCTGGGCGTCCCGACCGTCGTCGTGACGCACGACCGGATCGAGGCGCTCGCCCTCGGCGACCGGATGGCCGTCATGGTCGAGGGCGAGGTCCGGCAGGTCGGGACGGTCGAGGAAGTCTTCGATCGCCCCGCCGATCGCGACGTCGCCCGATGCGTCGGCGTCGACACCGTCCTCGCCGGGAGGATCGCCGGGTCGGCCGACGGCCTCGCCTTCGTCGAGACACACGGCCTCCTCCTCTCGGCGGTGGACCGGGGTCTTTCGGGGAACGTCTGGGTCCTCGTTCGCGCCGAGTCCGTCGTCCTCGAACGGGACGTGAAGGGCCGGAGCAGCGCCCGCAACCACCTCCCGGCTCGGATCGTCTCGATCTCGCTTGAGGGGCCGCTGGTTCGGATCGCGCTCTCCTGCGCGGGCGCCCGCCTCTCGGCTCTCGTCACGCGCGCCTCCCGGCACGACCTCCGCCTCGAGGAGGGCGCCGAGGTCGACGCGGTCGTGAAAGCCCCCGCGATTCACCTCGTTCCGCGCGCCTGACGGCCGGCGGTCGTCCGCTGCGACCCGCTCTCGAACCCCGGCTCCCGATTCGGCCGTACAGTCTCTCCGAAAGAGGTCCCGAACGATGAACAGCGAACGTCCCCGCTCCCTCCCCCGCCGCGCCCTCTCGGCCGTCGGCCGCGGGCTCACCATCGCGCGTAACACCTTCCTCAACATCCTCGTTCTCTCGGTCGTCGTGGGGCTCCTCGCCGCGCTCCTCGCCGGCGGGCCGAAGGTCGAGAAGGGCTCGGCCCTCGTCCTCGCCCCGAAGGGGAACCTCGTCGAGCAGCTCTCCGCGAAGTCGCCGACCGACCTCGTCGAGAACCTCGCGGGCGGCGGCACGGAGGAGACGCTCCTCCGCGACGTCGTCGACGCCCTCGCTGCGGCGAAGGAGGACGAGCGGATCTCGTCGGTCTACATGGACCTCGACGACATGGGCGGAGCCGGGATGACGGTCCTCGAGGACGTCGCGGCGGCCCTCGCCGACTTCCGCTCCTCGGGGAAGAAGGTCGTCGTCGCGGGAGACCTGTTCGACATGCGCCGCTACTACCTCGCCGCTCACGGCGACGAGCTCCTCCTCCACCCGGAGGGTATGGTCCTGATCGAGGGCTTCGGCCGCTACCGGAGCTACTACAAGGACGCCATCGACCGTCTCGGCGTCACCTGGAACGTCTTCCGGGTCGGCGAGTACAAGTCGGCCGTCGAGCCCTACCTGCGAAACGACATGTCCCCCGAAGCGAAGGTCGCCGACCTCGAGTGGATGGGCGACCTCTGGCGGGCGTACGTGGCGGCGGTCGCGAAGGCGCGGAAGACGACGCCCGAGGCGATCGTGGCGCTCGTCGACCAGCTCCCCGAGCGCCTGAAGGCGGCCGGCGGCGACCCCGCGAAGCTCGCGCTCGAGGCGAAGCTCGTCGACCGGCTCGCCTCCCGCGCCGACGTGCGGAAGCGGATGATCGAGCTGGCCGGAGAGGACGCGAAGTCGAAGTCGTTCCGGCAGGTCGCGCTCGGCGACTATCTCGAGGCGCTCGGCAGCGACCGCCCCGGCGCGAAGGCGAAGGGAGACGAGGTCGCCGTCGTCGTCGCGAAGGGCGAGATCGTCGACGGCACGGCCGGCCCCGGCCGCGTCGGCGGCGACTCGACGGCCGCCCTCATCCGCAGGGCCCGGCAGAACGAGAAGGTCAAGGCGATCGTCCTCCGCGTCGACAGCCCCGGCGGAAGCGCGTTCGCCTCCGAGGTGATCCGGCTCGAGCTCGAGCTGGCGCGCGAGGCGAAGAAGCCCGTCGTCGTCTCGATGGGCTCCGTCGCGGCCTCGGGCGGCTACTGGATCTCCACCTCCTCCGACGAGATCTGGGCGAGCCCGGAGACGATCACCGGGTCGATCGGCATCTTCGGGATGTTCCCCACGATCGAGAAGCCGCTCGCGAAGTACCTCGGCATTCACGTCGACGGCGTCGGGACGACCCCCTGGGCCGGCATTCGGATCGACCGGGAGCTCCCCCCCGAGGTCGGCGGGGCGATCCAGGCCATGATCGACAACGGCTACGAGGCGTTCCTCGCGCGCGTCGGGAAGGCCCGGAAGATGACGCGCGACCAGGTCGACAGGATCGCCCGCGGCCGCGTCTGGAGCGGGGCCGACGCAAAGGAGATCGGCCTCGTCGACAACCTCGGCGGCCTCGACGAGGCGATCGCCTCGGCCGCGGCGAAGGCGAAGCTCGGGAAGACCTACCGGGTCACTTACGTCGAGAAGGAGAAGTCGCTCAAGGAGAAGCTCCTCTCGGGCCTCTCCGTCCGCGCGACGCGCGTCGCGGCCGCGTTCGGGCACACCCTCGCGCCGGCGCCCCGGTCCGCCGCCGGCCCGGGAGCCGCGCTCCTCGACGCCGTCGCGGCAGAGGTCGACCAGCTCTCCGTCTGGAACGACCCGCGCGGCGTCTATGCCCACTGCCTCTGCGAGGTGAAGTAGCCCCGGCTTCCGGCGCGGGCCGAGCGAGCCCGCCCTCCCGATCGACCCGATCGCCCCGCCGATCCACCGCGGCGGGGCGATCCTCTTTCGGGCGCGTCAGCGCGCGAGCCGGATCCCCTTCGCGAGCGGCCCGAGCTCCACGTCCTGCGGCAGGTGCGAACCTTCCACCCAGACGATCCGCTGCCGGGCAGCCGCCTCGAGGAGCTCGTGGCCCGCCCCCTCGACCTCCCACGTGGCGGACAGCACCCGCTGCGCCTTCCACCGGACCGCCTCCCGCGAGGGCTTTCGACCGGCCGACCAGACCTCCAGCGGCACGCCGAGCCGGGTCA
>JAGOBQ010000031.1 GCA_017999215.1 Thermoanaerobaculia bacterium | reverse complement strand
CCTCTCCTGCGGACTCGCCGGGGTCGACGCCTCCGCCACGGCCGGACGCCTCGTCGCCGCCCTGGAGGCCGTCTACGGTGCCGGCCGCGTGCGCGTGACGACCGACGCGCGCATCGCCCTCGCCGGGGCCCTCCCCGATCCCGTCGGCGGGGCCGGGGCCGTCCTGATCGCCGGCACCGGCGCGATCTGCTTCGGCCGGAACGCCCACGGCCTCGAGGAGCGCGCCGGGGGCTGGGGCGCCCTGATCGGCGACGAGGGCTCCGCCTCGGAGATCGCCCGGCGCGGCCTCGCCGCCGTGGCGCGCGACGTCGACGGCCGCGGCCCCCGAACGAAGATGAGGGAGGCGCTCGACGCCTCGGAGGGAACCCGCTCCGCCGTCGAGAGGATCCGTCGCCTCTTCCGTCCCGGCGCGGGGCCCACCGACACCGCCGCCTACTTTCCCGTCGTCCTCGAAGCCGCGCGCGCGGGCGACGCCATCGCGCTCGGGATCCTCGAGTGGGCGGGCCGGGAGCTCGCCTGGACCGCGCTGACCGTCCTCCGGAAGCTCGGGATCGCCGGCGAGGAGCCGACCGTCGCGACGGTCGGCGGCGTCTTCTCCGCGGGCGAGCTCGTCCTCGCCCCTCTCCGGGAGAGGCTCCTCGAGGGCTCCCCGCGGACGAGGCTCGGCCCGCCGGCGCACGTACCGGAGATCGGCGCCATCCGACTCGCTCTCGCCGAGGGGCCGCGGTGACCGAGACGCTCGGGCTCCTCGGCGAGATCCACGCGGCGGACCTCGAGGCCGTTCGCGCCGTCGGGAACGTCCTCTCCGACGTCGCGCGCGCGGCCGAGGCGATCGCCGGCCGCCTCGGCGCGGGCGGCCGTTGGATCAACGTCGGGGCCGGGACGAGCGGCCGGCTCGGCGTCCTCGACGCCTCCGAGCTGCCCCCCACGTTCGGCGTGCCGCCCGCGCTCGTCACCGGCCGGATCGCCGGCGGGCGGGCGGCCCTCGTCGACGCCGTCGAGGGAGCGGAGGACGACGAGGCCGCCGGGGCCGCCGAGGTCCGCGCGGAGGGCGTCGGCGCGAACGACGTCGTCCTCGGGATCGCGGCGAGCGGCGCGACGCCCTGGGTCGCCGGCGCGCTCGCCGCCGCGAAGGAGGCGGGCGCGCTCGCCGTCGCGCTCGTCTGCGCCCCCGGCTCGCGGATCGCCGCGCTCGCCGACCTCGCGATCGTCGTCGACACCGGGCCCGAGGTCCTCCGCGGCTCGACGCGGATGAAAGCGGGGACGGCGCAGAAGCTCGTCCTGAACATGCTCTCGACCGCCGTCTTCGCGCGCCGAGGCCTCGTCTGGCGCGGGGAGATGGTCGCGATGCGACCCACGAACGCGAAGCTGCGGCAACGGGCCGTCGACATCCTCGGACGGACGCTCGGCGTCCCCCAGGACGCCGCCCGCCGCCTCCTCGAGGAGGCGGGCTGGGAGCTCCCCGCCGCGCTCGTCGCGGCGCGCTGGCGCGTCTCCCCCGCCCGCGCCTCCGAGTGGATCGCCGCCTGCCGGGGGAGCGTCGCCCGCGCCCTCGAGGAGGAGCCGTCGTGACGCGCTCCGGTTTCTTCGACCTCCACGTCCACGGCGCGTTCGGCGTCGACCTCCTGACCGCGGACGAGGCGGAGCTCGACCGGCTCGCGCTCGGCCTGGCCGGGCGCGGCGTCGAGGGCTTCGTCCCGACGCTCGTCCCGGTCCCTCTCGCCGAGCTCGCCCCGCTCCTGGCCCGCCTCTCCGCGTGGGTCCGCTCCCGAACGCCCGGCGACGGGCGCGGGGCGATGCCGCTCGGGATCCACCTCGAGGGGCCCTTCGTCCCGCCGAGCCGCTCGGGCGCCCTCCACCGCGAGTGCCTCCTCGACGGGAGCGACGCCCGAACGGTCGACGCGTTCTTCGACGCGGCCGGCGAGATCCCGGGCCGGCCCGTCGTCACGCTGGCGCCCGAGATCCCCGGCGGCCTAGACCTCGTCTCGCGCTTCGCCGCGCGCGGCTGGCTCGTCTCCCTCGGCCACACCGAGGCCGACGTCCCGACGCTCGACGAGGCGCTCCGGCGCGGCGCGAAGCACGTGACCCACTTCGGCAACGCGATGAAGCCGCTCCACCACCGCGACGCGGGGCCGGTCGGATGGGGGCTCCTCCGCGACGGCGTGACGGTCGACGTCATCGCCGACCTCCACCACCTCTCCTCCGAGATGCTCGCGCTCGTGAAGCGCTGCAAGGGGCCGGAGGGCTTCGCGCTCATCAGCGACGCCGCGCCGTGCGCGGGCCTCCCCGACGGGACGTACGACGTCTGGGGCGAGCCGCTGACCGTCGCGGCCGGCGCGGTGAGGAACGCCTCCGGGGGCCTCGCCGGGAGCGCGGCGCTCCTCGACGAGTGCGCCGCGCGCCTCGTCGCCTGCGGCGTGGCGACCGAGGAGGAGGCGTGGATCGCGGCGTCAAGGACGCCTCGCCGCCTCCTCTCCTCGTAGAGTCTCAGACCTTCCAGTACCAGCCCCGCCTCTCGCAGAGCCGCAGGACGGCCCAGACGGCGGCGAGGAGGGCGAGCGCCTGCAGGTGCGAGCCGAGGTGCGGGTCGCCGGCTCGAGAGAAGACCTTCTCGAAGAGGAGCCTTTGGAGCGGCACGGCGACCCCGCCGACAGTCGGTTTGACGAGGAGGAGCGTCTTCGCGAGGAGGCCGGAGAGGACGAACGCGAGGAGCGGGTTCGTCCCGAACGTCACGAGCGGCGCGAGCGGCCGCTTCACCCCCCACGCCTCGACGACGGCGAGGGCCGCGAGGAGCGCGAGGCACGCCGCGCCCGACGTGAAGAGGACGTAGGAGCCGGTCCAGAGCCCCTTGTTGAGCGGCAGGCCGAGCGACTGCGCGGCCAGGCCGCCCGCCACCCCGGCGACGCCCGCGGCGCCGAGGAGCGTCCGGCGGCGCGAGGCCGGCGCCCCGGACGTCAGGAGGAGCCCCGCGAGGGCGCCGGTCAGCATCGTCGCGAGGGCGGTCAGCGTGGAGAGGATCCCCTCCGGGTCCCAGGCGGGCTTCCAGAGGTGCCCCTTCAGGAGCGCCACGTCGATCGCCGCCTGGAGGTTCCCCTCGCGCGTCAGGTCGTAGCCGGGAAGGAAGAGGAGCGCCGTGTGGAGGGCGACGAGGAGCGCGGCGGCCGCGGCGAGGGAGGCGGCCTTCCGCTTCGCCGGGGCGGCGAGGAGGAGGAGCGCGCCGAGGGCGTAGACGACGCCGATCCGGGGCAGGACGCCGGGGAGGCGGAGGCGGAGGAGCCGCTCGATCGTGAACGGGAACCAGGCGAGCGCCCAGCCGACGAGGACGATCGTCCCGCCGCGGCGGAGGGCGTGTCGCGCGAGCGTCCCCGGCGCGGCCCCGCGCGCCTCGCGCCGGCCGAGGGAGAGGACCGAGGCCGTCCCGACGATGAAGAGGAAGAACGGGAAGACGAGGTCGGTCGGCGTGCAGCCGTGCCACTCCGCGTGGCCGAACGGCGGGAGGACGTGCGCCCAGCTCCCCGGGTTGTTGACGAAGAGCATCGCGGCGACGGTCGCCCCCCGGAAGAGGTCGAGGGCGACGAGACGGCCCGCGGGAGGCTGCGGCTTGAACAGGACCCGATTCTAGGGAGGCGCGTGGGCGCCGGACGATTTATCCTCGACGGGCATGGAGAGAACGAACGGTCCGGTGCCGACGGGAGAGCCGCCCGCCGGCGTCTTCGACCTCGCCGGAGCGGCCCTCGCGGTCGCGGACGCGTCCGGCCGGATCGGCTGGGCGAACGCCGCGTTCCGCGCCCTCCACCGCGTCCCCGTCGACGGCGGACAAGGCCTCTCTCTCCGCGATCTCGTCGTCGGCCGCCCCGGGACGCCTTCGCCCCTTCCGGAGCCGCTCACCCTCGGGTTCCAGGGGGTCGTCCGGCACCGGCGCCTGGACGGCACGCTCTTCTTCGGCGAGCTGTCCGTGCGGCCCGCCGGGAGCGGCGTCTCGATCGCCGTCCGGGACGCCTCCGAGGAACGGCGCGCGGCCGCCGTCCACGACTGCCTCCTCGCCCTCCTTCGGACCGCGCGCGAGAACCCCTCCCCCGGAGAGCTCTTCCCGGTGGCTCACGCCCTCGTCGGCCGGCTCCTCCCCGCAGCCGGGTTCGCCGTCGTCGGCCTCGATCCGGAGACGTCGCGGGTCGAGCTCCTCTACTCGGCGCCCGAGAAGCTCGGGGAAGACGTCCGAGAGGCCGTCTGGGGCGTCGCGGGAGAGGTGATCGCCGCCCGCGCGCCCCTGTGCCTCGGCCCGGCGAGCCGGGACGGCGAGCAGCGCGGGAAGAGACCCGGCCCCGCCGGCGTCCCGGGGAGCTCCTGGGTCGGCGCCCCGCTCGGAGACGGCCTCGGCGCGCTCGTCGTCTGGGCCTCGGGCGGCGCCGGCCACGACGAGGCCGACGGAGCGCTCCTCGGGACGCTCGCGCCGCTCGTCGGCGAGGCGCTCCGCCGCGGCCGGGAAGAGGCGCGCCGGCAGGGCGACCTCCGCGCGAAGACCGCCCTGATGGAGGCGCTCTCGGACGCCGGCCAGGCGCTCGTGACGCTCCGCGACGGCTTCGTCGTCTCCGCGAACGACGCCGCGCTCCGTCTCGCCGAGACGACGCCCGAGGAGCTCTTTGGCCGACGGCTCCTCCTCGAGCTCGCGCCGCCGGCCGAGCGGACGCACCTGGCGCGGCTCCTGGCGTCCCCCCCGCGCGAGCCGTTCGAGACGGCCCTCGCCCTCCCCGGAGGAGAGCGGCGGGAGGTTCAGATGGCGATCCGGGCCGTCGACCTCCCCGACGGCCTCCTCCACCTCGCCGTCTTCCACGACGTCACGACGCTCGTCCGTTCGGCGCGGACCGACTGGCTCACCTCCCTTCCGAACCGCCGCTCCACGGAGGAGGTGCTCGCCCGGGAGTGGGAGCGCCTGCGCCGCCGGTCCGGCGCCTTCGCCCTCTCGCGCGGCGAGCTCACCGACGCGCGCCCCGTCACGCCGCTCTCCGTCGTCATGATCGACATCGACGACTTCTCCGTCTTCAACGACCGGCACGGGCACCACACCGGCGACGAGATGCTCCGGCGGACGGCGCTCGTCCTCCGCTCCGCGCTCCGTTCCTGCGACATCGTCGGGCGGTGGGGCGGAGAGGAGTTCCTCGCGATCCTCCCCGAGACCGACGATGTCGGCGCCGTCGCCGTCGCCGAGCGGCTCCGCCACGCCGTCGAGGCCGACGCGTTCTACGACCTCCCGCGTTTCGCGTCCGGCGAGGGCGGCGCCTCCGAGGCCGTCCGCCTGAACGTGACCGTCAGCCTCGGGGTCGCCACCGAGGCGCGCCCCGCCGCCGCGACGGCGCACGGCCTCGTCCGGCGGGCCGACGCCGCGCTCTACGCGGCGAAGGCGGCCGGAAAGAACCGTGTCATCCCGGCCCCTCCGGAGGCAGACTCCGCGGGATGAGACGTCTCCCCGCGGCGGCGCTCGCGGCGTCGCTCCCGTTCCTCGCCTCCTGCACGGCGTCCCTTCCGCGCGACCTCCGCCTCGTCCCGGCTTCGGACCCGCTCGCGCGGCGGGTCGCGCGGATCGCGGAGGGGAGCGGAGCCCGGATGGGGATCGCCGCCCTCCACGTCGAGAGCGGGCGCGAGCTGCGGTGGCGCGACACGGAGACGTTCGAGGGAGCGAGCGTCGTCAAGCTCGCGCTCCTCGTCGAGGCGCTGGCGCGCAGCCGAGAGGGGACGCTCGAGCTCGACGAGCGCTGGCCGATCCCCCCCGCCGCCGTCGCGGCCGGCTCCGGCATCCTGGACGAGTTCGGGCCGTGGCTCGCGCCGACGCAGCGCGACCTGCTGCGGATCATGATGGTCCTCTCCGACAACACCGCGGCCAACCGCTTCATCGACCTCTTCGGCGCCGAGGCCGTGAACTGCCGGATGGCGTCGATCGGCCTCGCCGGGATCGAGCTCGTCGGCCGGATCCCCGACGCCGGTTCCCGCGAGGACGAGGCCCCCTGGAAGCCGCTCGGGCGGATGACGCCCCGCGACACCGCCGAGCTCTGGCGCCGCGCGGCCACGGGAGTGCTGCTCGACCGCGACTCGAGCCGGATCGCGATGCGGCTCGCCGCCCGCCCCCGGACCGCGAACCGGATCCCGGTCCAGCTCTCCTCGCGGCCCGGGTACTCCTGGACCGGGAAGTCGGGGACGATGCGCGGCGTCCGCGCCGACTCCGGCGTCCTCGCGACGCCGAAGGGGACGTTCGTCTTCGCGATGTTCGCCGACCGTCTCCCCGATCGCGCGGACGCCGGCCCCGCCGCGAACGCGGCGATGGGGGCGATCGCGCGGGAGATCGTCGACGAGTGGTCCCGGAGCCTGCCGGACCGCGCGCCGATCGACCTCTCGGCCGAGCGTCCCGTCCAGCCGGCGCTCCCGCGGGTCGAACGGACGCCGCTCGAGGCGCGGGCCGGGGCGCCCGACCTCGAGCGGGTCTTCCGCGAGACCGACCGGACCTTCTGGGACCTCTGGGAGAAGGCGGGCGGAGACCTCTCCGACGCCTGCCTCCGGCCGATGCCGAACTCGTGGTGGGAGGGGTTCCAGCCGGAGCGGATCGAGCCCCTCTCCGCGCTCCTCCTCCACCACACGGCGGGAGACGAGGACGACTACGCCCTCTCGATCTTCGACGACCCGGCCCGCTTCGTCTCTTCCCACTTCCTCGTCGGGAGGGACGGCCGCCTCTGGCAGTTCGTCTCCCTCGAGCACCGGGCCTGGCACGCGGGCTCGTCGTTCCTCCACGGCCGCTCCGTCCTGAACCGGAGCTCGGTCGGGGTCGAGATCACCGGCGACGGCAATCGCTATCCGTTCACCCGGGCCCAGATCGAAACCGTCGTGAGGCTCGTCGGCGTCCTGACGGCGCAGCTCGGCCTCGAGGCGCCCTGGATCGCCGGTCACGAGCACGTCGCTCCCGGGCGAAAGGTCGACCCGGGCGAGCATTTCCCCTGGAACGAGGTGATGCGACGCGGCCTCGACCTCGCGGAGAGGCTCCGGCCGCACGTCCCGCCCCCGGCGCCGGCGCCTTAGCCGGCGTCGGCCTCAGACCGGGACGACGCCGAGGCCCGGAGCCTCCGGGAGCTCCCAGCGGCCGTCCGTCAGCTTCAGCCCCTTCCACGGGTCGTTCGCGACGAGGAGGTTCCCGTCCAGGTCGAGCCAGTCGTAGAGCGGCGCGACGGCGACCGCCGCCGCGATCCCGAGCGACGACTCGATCATGCAGCCGAGCATCAGCTTGAAGCCGAGCGCGCGGCCGAGCGCCGCGAGCTCGTACGCGCGCGTGACGCCGCCGCACTTGGCGAGCTTCGCGTTGATCCCGTCGAAGAGGCCGACGAGCGACGGGACGTCCTTCACGTGGAGGACCGACTCGTCCGCGACGAGCGGGAGGGCCGCCCCGGCCTTCACCGCCTTCATCTCGGCGTTCCGCGCCGCCGGGAGCGGCTGCTCGACGAACTCGATCCCCATCGTCTTCAGCCAGGCGATCTTCTTCACGGCCTCCTCGACGCTCTTCCACCCCTCGTTCGCGTCGACGCGGATCGGCTTCGTCGTGACGGAGCGGATCGCCGCGACGTTCTCCTCGTCGCTGGCGAGGCCGACCTTCACCTTCAGGAGCGGGTAGGGCTCGGCCTCCTTCACCTTCTCCTTCATCACCTCGGCCGTGTCGATGCCGATCGAGAACGTCGTCTGCGCCATCCGGCCGGTCGGGACGCCGAGGAGCTTCCAGACGGGCTGGCCGACCGCCTTCCCCTTCCAGTCCCAGAGCGCCATGTCGAGCGCCGCGACGACCTGCGAGTCGCCGCCGGCGACCGCCTCGGCCCGCTCCAGCCACGTGAGGTGCTCCCACGGCGAGAGGCCGGCGCACGCCTCCTTCACCTTCGCGAAGGCCGCCTCGCCGCTCTCCCAGCTCTGGCCGTAGCGGACGTTCGCCGCCGTCTCGCCGTAGCCCGCGATCCCGCCGGCCGTCAGCGTCAGGAGGCCGTTCTTCTTCTCGCTCGACGAGTTGCGGGCGATCGTCCACGTATGCCGCAGCTTCAGGAGCATCGGCGCCAGGGAGAGCGTCGCGCCCTTCGGAGCCGCGGCAGCGGGCGGCGCGGCGGCGGCGAGGCCGGGGAGAAGCGCGGACGCGGCGAGCGTGCCGGTGACGGAGAGGAGGTCGCGGCGCGAGACGGGGTCGGACATGCGACGATTATGAGCACGATGACCGCCCGTTTCGCGCCCCGTCTTTCCGCGGCCCTGTCCCTTTTCGTCCTCCTCGCGGCGCGCCCGGCCGGGGCGGTCGTCCCGGCGCCGACTGCGCCGGCGGCTTCCTCCGCTCCCGCCTCCGGGCCGGCCGTCGTCGTCGTCCCCGTCGCGAACGTCCTCCTCCGCCCCGAGGCGCTCTCGCCGGTGGAGGACCAGGCGATCCTCGGGGAGACGCTCGAGGCGGCGAGGGCCGAGGGGCGCTACCGCTACGTCCGGCTCCGCTCCGGCACCCGCGGCTGGATCGAGGCGGACGCGATCCGGCCCGGCCTCCCCGACCCGTCGGCCGAGGCGCTCGAGGTGACCTCGAGCCTCGCGCACCTCTACCGCGAACCCGACTTCACGACCTCCGCGCCTCTCGCGACGGTCCCGCTCGGCGCCCGCCTCGGCGGCCTCGCGTCCCTCGAGAAGGGGGGATACCGCTGGCGCGAGGTCCTCCTCCCCGACGGCCGGAACGCCTTCGCGAGCGCGGAGGACGTCGCCCCCGCCCGCGCGGGCGGCGCACCGCCCATCCTCGACCCCGCCTCCTGGCTCGCCATGGCGCGGCGTTTCCTCGGCGCGCCCTACACCTGGGGCGGCACGACGCCGCTCGGCTTCGACTGCTCGGGCCTCGTCTTCCGGGTCCTCGAGCGGCACGGCATCCTCCTCCTGAGGAACAGCTCGGAGATGTGCTTCCGCGAGCCGCAGCTCGTCCCCGTCCCCTTCGAGGAGCTCGCCCCGGGAGACCTCGTCTTCTTCGGCAGCGCCGAGAAGATCGACCACGTCGGCTTCTGGGCCGGGAAGGACGAGGTCCTCCAGGCGACCTCGGCCGGCGTCCCGTCGACGCAGGAGACGCCCTGGGCGAGCCCGAAGCTGGCGCCGCGTTTCCGCTACGCCCGCCGGCTCGCGGCGCTCCCCGACGCCCCCCGCCCCACCGGCCTCACCCCCGCGAAGGCCGACGCCCTCGGCCGGGCGCTCGACGCCCTCGCCGCGGAGGGAGGCGCGACGTTCGGGATCGTCGTGAAGGACCTGCAGACCGGCGGAACCGTCGCACGCAACGCGACCACGGTCATGCACGCGGCGTCGACGATGAAGACCGCCGTCCTCCTCGAGGCGCTCCGGCGGGTCGACGCGGGGACCCTCTCCCTGGCGACGGGCGTCCCGGTCGTCGACTGCTTCCCGAGCGCCGTCGACGGGAGCCCGTTCCGCGTGTCGCTCGACGGGGAGAACGAGACGCGCCTCTCGCCGTTTCTCGGGAGCGCGGCGCGGCTCGACTTCGTCGCGCGCGAGATGATCGTCCGCTCGTCCAACGCCGCCACGAACCTGATGCTGGGCCTCTGCCCGCCGAAGGACGTGCAGGCGTTCGTCGACGCCCTCGGCGCCGGCGGCGTGAAGGTGCGGCGGATGGTCGAGGACGAGAAGGCCTACCAGGCCGGCCTCTCGAACGAGACCGACGCCGCGGGAATGGCCGCCCTGATGGAGGCGGCCGTCCGCTCGCCCCGCCTCTCCGCCGAGTCGCGCCGCCTCGCGTTCGAGATCCTGGCGGCGCAGGAGTTCAACGAGCAGATCCCGGCCGGGATCCCGAAGCAGGCCGGCGCCGTCGTCGCGCACAAGACCGGGAACATCTCGAGGGTCCAGCACGACGCGGCCGTCGTCCGGCTCCCCGACGGGCGGGAGTACGTCCTCGTCCTCCTCGCGACCGACTTCGGCGCGAACGAGGAGGGCCGGAAGAGGGTGATCGAGACGACGCGGAAGATGTCCCGCGCCGTCTGGGAAGCGATGATCGCGCCGTGAACGCCCCGCGCGGGCCCTTCGCCGCGCGCGGGGGCACGGAGAGCCTCGCCTACTTCTTCCGCGTGTAGGTCATCTCCATCGACTTCGCCATCTTCCCGTCCGGGCCCGACATCCACATCTCGAAGAGGAGCGTGTCGGCGTCGACCTCCGTGTCGACCGACTTGATCGCCACCTTCTTCCCGTTCGTCGGGTCGAGCATCGAGCCCGTGTAGACGGTCTTCTTCCCGCCCTTGTCGAGGCTCCCCGTCATCACGAGCATCCCGGTGCCCAGGGAGTCGATCCAGTACGCCTCGTACTTCTTCTTCACGTTGTCGAAGCCGGTGTAGCCGATGCCCGAGAAGGGCTGGCCCATCGCCGTCCCCTGGAAGCGCTGCTCGAGGTAGCGCCCGCCGAGGACCATCCGGAACTCGCAGCTCCCCGTCGTCTCCTCCGGGGGCTGGCTTGGGTCCATCCACGACTTCGTCTTCACGTCCCAGGTCCCCTCGAGCTTCGCGAGGCGCGCGTGCGCTTCGCCGGGCGTCGCGTAGGCCGCCCAGGCCTTCATCGCCTCTTCCGCGGCGGCGGCCTGGGCCGACGCGGGCTTCTCCTGGGCGGAAGCCTGGACGGTGAAGACGAGCAGGAAGAGGGTCATCCAGCGGGCGAGGCTCATGCAGTCTCCTTTTCCGGCACCGGGGCTCGGAGCGTTTCGCGCAGTCTCGCACGGCGGGGCCGTTGGCATTAGGCTTCCCCGGTGCCGCCCGGCCCTGGCGCACGCCGCGCAATCCTCGTCTCGACCCTCTCCGTCCTCGCGGGGAGCGGTGTCGCCCTGGCGGGAAGCCTCGTCGTCCGGATCCTGATGGCCCGGGCGCTCGAGCCCGACGCCCTCGGCCTCGTCCTCCTCGCGATCGCCGTCGTCACCCCGGTCGGCGCGATCGCCGGGCTCGGGACGAACGGCGCGCTGGCGCAGCGGCTCGCCGAGCTCCGCGCGCGCGGCGAGGAGGCGCCGGCGCGCCGGATCGGGAGGAGGGCGATCCTCCTCGTCTCGGCGTCCGGCCTCCTCGCCGCGTTCCTCCTCGCCGTCCTCGCCGGCCCGCTGGCCCTGCTCCTCCACCAGCCGGAGATCGACCACGTCCTCCTCCCGATGGCGCCGGTCGCGCTCGGGCTCGCCGCGGGTGCCGCCGCGCTCGGCGTCGCGCGAGGGTTCGGCGACTCGCTCGGCCGCGCCCTCGTTCGGGACGCGGGGGGCGGCCTCCTCCGGGTCGCGGGCGTCGGGGCCGCCCTCCTCGCGGGCGCGCCGACGTCGTTCGCCGTGGCCGCCGGCTTCGCCGCCGGCTCCCTCCTGGCGGAGCTCCTCTTCGTCGGCTACGTGGCGGGAAAGGGCTGGCTCGCCCCGTCCCCTTCGCCCGCCGCCGAGCCCGTCCCCCTCCCCGACCTCCGCCCCTTCGCCGCGAACGAGGTGCTGACGCAGGCGACCCTCTGGCTCGACGTCGTCGTTCTCGGAGCCCTCGCCCCGGCGGCCGTCGTCGGGCTCTACGGCGTCGCGAGGGGGCTCACGCGCGTCCTCGACCTCGTCCGGCAGGCGTCGTCGCACGGATACCTCCCGGCGGCGGCCGCCGTCGTCGCGCGGGGCGAGGCGGGTGCCGTCGCCGCGCTCCACGTCTCGACCCGCCGCTTCGCCTTCGCCCTCGTCTGGCCCATCCTCGCCGCCTGCATCCTCGCTCCCGGCCCGCTCCTCGGACTCCTCTTCGGCCCGGACTACGAGGCCGCCGCTCCGGCCCTGCGCCTTCTCGCTCTCGCGAGCTTCCTCTCCTCGTTCTTCGACTACCTCGACCTCGTCCTCCTCGCCGAACGGCGCCCGGCGGACGTCCTGCGCGCCGGGGTCGTCGGCATCGCGGCGCTCGTGGCCCTCCTCGCGGCGCTCGTGCCGCCCTACGGGGGGGAGGGGGCGGCCCTCGCGCTCCTCGGCTCGTCCCTTCTCCGCGGCTTCGTCCTCCATCGCTTCGCCTTCCGCTCGCGCCCCTTCCGCCCCTTCCTTCCCGCCTTCGCCGGCCCGGCCCTCCTCGGGACGACGTCCCTCGTCCTGGGCGCGATCGTCCTCCGGCTGCTGCGCCCCGCGCCGCTCGGGGCCCTGCTCCTCGCGGTGGCCACCGGGGGCGCCGCCGCGGCCGTCGCGCTCGTCGCGTTCTTCGGTAAGCGGGCGGGCGCCGGCGCGCGTCCCGCCTCCGGGCCGGACGTGGGAGCCTCCCTGCCGTGAACGGCTCTCCGGACGTCCCGGTCGTCGGCGCCGTCTCCCTCTCCGAGGCGACGCTCGAGGGCTTACTCGACGCCCTCGCCCGGCAGACGTTCCGGAGCTTCGAGACGATCCTCGTCGACGGCGGACCGAGCGAGGCGCGCGCGCGGATCGTCGCCGCGCACGGCGAGGCCGGAGAGGTCCGGAATCACCCTGGGAGGCCCAGCCTTTCGAACGCCGCTCCCCCCGCCCAGGCGAGGAGGATCGCGAGCGTCGCGAAGTAGAGCACGGTCAGGACGAGCGCTCCCGCGGCCACGACGAGCATCAGGCCGTCCTCCTCGAGCTCGCCGAGCGCGACGAAGACCACCGCGAGGGCCGGGAGCGCGTTGCTGAAGGGAACCCCGACGAGCGGGACGGAGACGAGGAGCCCCGCCAGGACGATGAGGACCCCGCCGGTCCGCCGGCCGCGCTCGCCCGCGACCCAGGACGACAGGCGACGCCGCGTGAAACGACGGCAGAGGCCGAGGGTCTTCCCGGCCGTGCCGAAGAGCCTCCGCCAGACCGCCGGGCTCGGCGCCCAGGCGGCGACCCTCGACGGGAGCCAGGGCGAGGAGCGGCCCCGCGCCATCTGCCAGCCGAGCGCCGCGAGGGAGAGGCCCAGGACCGTGGAGACGGGGCCGAGAGCGACCGGCTGGAGGAAGGGCAGGGCCTGCAGGATGCAGACGAAGGCGAAGCCCGACTCCTTCAGGCGCTCGAACGCCTCGCCGAGCGTCAGGCGGTGCGACCCGGCCCTCTCCCGGCAGGCCGCGAACGCCTCCATCAGCTCCTCGTAACGCCCCATCGCCGCCTCAACGGTCGGTCTGCCGCTTCGATTCCCGCACGGCGCCGACGCCCGGCCGATAATGCCCTTCGCCGCCGCGGCCGAAGCCGGGCGACGGAGAGGGATACATGGCCAAGGGTGGAAGAGGTCTCCTCGTCCTCGTTCTCGCGATCGTCGTCCTCGGCGCCGGACTCGTCGTCGCGGGGGTCTTCCTCGCGGGGCGCAGCGCGCCGTCGGTCCCGAGCCGGGCGATCCTCGAGCTCGACCTCGAGCGGGGCCTCCCCGAGACGGCCCCCGACGACCCGTTCGCCGTCTTCGGCGGCGAGAAGCCCCTCACGCTCCGAGACGTCCTCGACGCCCTCGAGAAGGCGGGCGACGACCCGCACGTCGTCGGCCTCGTCGCGCGGCTCGGCGCCGCGCCGATCGGCGTCGCCGAGATCCAGGAGGTGCGCGACGCCGTGAAGGCGTTCCGCGCGAAGAAGAAGCTCGCGTTCGCCTACGCGGAGACGTTCGGGGAGTTCGCGCCGGGGAACGGCGCCTACTACCTCGCGACCGCGTTCGACGAGATCTGGCTCCAGCCGTCCGGCGACGTCTGCCTGAACGGCCTGGTCGCCGAGAGCCCGTTCGTCCGCGGCACGCTCGACAAGCTCGGGGTCAAGCCCGAGTTCGGGCAGCGCTACGAGTTCAAGAACGCGATGAACCTCTACACCGAGACGAAGTTCACCGACGCCCACCGGGAGGCGACGAAGGCGCTCGTCGACGACCTCTTCGGGCAGATGGTGACCGGGATCTCCGAGGGCCGGAAGATGTCGGAGGCCCAGGTCCGCGCCCTCGTCGACCGCGGCCCCTTCCTCGGCCCCGAGGCGCTCGAGGCGAAGCTCGTCGACGGCCTCGCCTACCGCGACGAGGTCCACGACAAGCTGATGGAGAAGGGGGGCTCCGGGGCGAAGCTCTTCGGCCTCCCGGCCTACCTGAAGAAGGAGGGGCGGCCGCACGACGCGGGGAAGAAGACGATCGCCCTCGTCTACGGCGTCGGCGGCGTCGTCCGCGGCAGGAGCCGGACGAACCCGGTCACGGGCGGGCGGACGATGGGCTCCGACAGCGTCGCGAAGGCGATCCGGAACGCCGTCGCCGACGACGACGTCGCGGCGATCCTCTTCCGCGTCTCGAGCCCGGGCGGCTCCTACGTCGCCTCCGACACGATCTGGCGCGAGGTCGTCCTGGCCGAGAAGGCCGGCAAGCCCGTCGTCGTCTCGATGGGTGAGGTCGCCGCCTCCGGCGGCTACTTCGTCGCCATGCCGGCCTCGAAGATCGTCGCGCAGCCCGGCACGATCACGGGCTCGATCGGCGTCCTGGGCGGGAAGATGGTGACGACCGCGATGTGGGAGAAGGTCGGGCTGACGTTCGACCAGGTGGACGTCGGCGCGAACGCGAACCTCTGGAACGCCTCCCGCAGCTTCAGCCCCGCCGAGTGGGAGCGGTTCAACGCGTGGCTCGACCGCGTCTACGTCGACTTCACCTCGAAGGTCGCCGACGGGCGGAAGCTCCCGAAGGAGAAGGTCCTCGAGATCGCGAAGGGGCGCGTCTGGAGCGGCGAGGACGCGAAGGCGCTCGGCCTCGTCGACGAGCTCGGCGGCTACGCCGTCGCGCTCCGGCTCGCGAAGGAGGCGGCGAAGATCCCCGCCTCCGAGAAGGTGAAGGTCGCCGTCTTCCCGAAGGAGAAGAGCCCGTTCGAGGCGCTCACCGAGATGCTCTCGGGCGAGCGGGAGGACGAGAGCTCCTTCACGGCGCTCGAGACGGTCCTCGGCCCCCTCCGTCCGCTCCTCCGGCAGATCGAGGCGGAGCAGGCCGGCGTCCTCGCCGCCCCCGTGCCGACGATTCGCTGATCGCTCCTCGCCCCCAAGGGAGGGGAGGCGCCGTCAGGCGCCGCGGGGAGGGTCGTCGCGGCCCTCCCCGATCCGCTCACGATCGAGGCGCCGGCAGGCGCCGCGGGGAGGGCCGTCGCGGCCCTCCCCGATCCGTGTCAGTGGATGCTCTCTCCGGCCGCCGCGGCGGCGATCCGCCGGGGCGCCTCGAGCGACCAGTCGAGCGGCCCGCGCGCCTGCGAGGCGAGCTTCCCGTCGGGGCCGAAGAACATCGTCTCGACGGGCCTGCGGTTGTTGAACTTGATCGTCGTCTTCCCCTCGGGGTCGACCGTCAACGTCGCGGGAACCGGCGGGACGAGGGCGTTCTTCGCGAGCCAGGCGTCGAGCTCGGCGAAGGAAGCGGCCTTCACGAGGACGACGACCTCGGCCTCCCCGTTCCCCTTCGTCGCCCCCTGGAACGCGAAGAGGCCGCGCAGCTCCTCGGCAGCGGCCGGGTCGGCCGGGTCGACGAACGTGACGGCGAGGACCCGCCCCGGGGCGCCGACGAGGTTCCGCTTCGGCCCTTCGCGCGTCAGGACCTCGAGGTAGCCCCCCGCGTCGAGGTTCAGGATCCCGTGGTCGTGATCCGCGTGAGTGGCCGGGACGAGGGCCGTCCGGAACGCGAAGAAGAAGCCGGCGAAGGCTCCGGCGAGGACGAGACCGAGGACGAGGCGTCGCTTGGAAGGAGTCACGGCGCGGATTCTACGGACGGCCCCCCCGGTCTGCCGACCTCCGACTCCACGTCGACGAGGAAACGGGCGTAGTCGGAGAACTCGAACCGGAAGGCGCGGTCGAGCCGGAAGAGGACCCCCGTCCGTCCCTGCAGGCGGATGCCGACGAGGCACGGGAGCCACGCCCCGTCCGCGAAGCGCTGCGCCCGGTATGCGATCGACGCGCTCCGGATGCTCGCCGCAAGGCCTCCGCCCACCCGGAACGGCGTCACGAGCCGCGCATCGACGGAAACGACCTGCAGGTCTGTCGCGTCGACGAGGACGCGTCCGGCCAGGGAGCCGAGCGCCCGGTCGAGGGCCCGCGTCGCGGCCCGCCCCGGTCTCGGCGCGAAGTCGAGCGCGTAGGTCGGCCGCCCGTCCACGCGAACCTCCTCGACCGGCCCGTAGGAGAAGCGGGAGATCAGGTCGGACAGGCGGACCGGGCCGAGGAGGGGGTCGTCCTCGGAGCCGCCCACCTCGGGCGGTCGGGACGC
>JAGOBQ010000384.1 GCA_017999215.1 Thermoanaerobaculia bacterium | reverse complement strand
CGGTCGGACTCGGAAAGGGAGAAGGCGAACTCGCGCGTGTAGGCCGAGGTGGCCCGGTCGACCATGTCCTGCGCCTGCTCGTCGACCGACTCGTCGGTGACCTGCCGGTTGCGGGAGAGGTCGTGCAGGAGCTCCTCCTGCTTGACGACGAGGCGCTTGCGGTACTTCTCGAGGGGGTCCTTCGGAGCCTTTTCGACGGCCTTCGGGGCGGCCTTCTCGGCGACCTTCGGGGCGGGCTTCGCCGCCGGCCGGGCAGGGGCCTTCGACGGGGCCTTCACGGAAGCCTTCGTCGCGCTCTTCGCGGGGGCTTTCTTCGTTGCGGACGCGCTCTTCGTCGCCATGGGGAAATTCCCCCTTCCGTCGTTCCCGGACGCCTCGCGGCGCCCGTCCGGCGGGCCGAACTCGACGTGCCGGCCTCTCCGGAATCGCGGGACTCTAGCACAGGACGAGGGAAGGGGTCAGGTCTACCATCTACACTCTGCGGCCGGGGCCGCAGAGTGTAGATGGTAGACCTGACCCCAGGTGCTCGTAGAGGGTCTTGCGGGCGATTCCGAGGCGGCGGGCGGCCTCGGCGACGTTGCCGCCGGCCTCGGCGAGGACGAGGCGAACGTAGGCGTCGGTGAGGCGGCGGAGCGGCCAGCCTCGGGAGGCGGCGGACTCGAGGAGGGCCTCCGGCTCGGCGGCGGAGACGAGGCCGAGGTGGGTTTCGTCGACGGCCGGGGCGCCCGCGGCCGAGGCCTCGAGCGCGGCGCGCCGGACGACGTTCTCGAGCTCGCGAAAGCCGCCGCGGAAAGGGTGGGCGCGAAGGGCCCCGACGGCCTCGGGCGTGAAGGCCCTGGGCCCGCCGGCGGCGCGAAGGAGGGCTCGGGCCGCCGGGAGGAGGTCGGCCCGGCGCTCGGCGAGAGGCGGGAGGCGGACGGTGATCACGGCGACGCGGTACCAGAGGTCTTCGCGGAACTCCCCCGCCCGGACGCGGCGCGGGAGGTCGGGCGCGGCGGAGGCGACGAAGCGGGCCTCGAGGAGCGTCTCGCGCGTGCCGCCGACGCGGCGGAGGAGCCGCTCCTCGAGGAGACGCAGGAGCTTTCCCTGCGCGCGGAGGGAGAGCGTGTCGATCCGGTCGAAGTAGAGGGTGCCGCGCCCGGCGCCCTCGAGGAGGCCCGCCTTGCCGGCGACGGCGCCCGTGAAGGCGCCGCGCTCGTGGCCGAAGAGCTCGCTCTCGAGGAGGTCGTCGGAGAGGGAGGCGACGTCGACCCTCACGAACGGCTCGGCGGCCCGAGGCGAGCGGTCGTGGAGGAGGCGCGCGAGGCGGTCCTTGCCGGTGCCCGGGCCGCCGAGGAGGAGGATCGTGGCGTCGGAGCCGAGGCCCCGCTCGAGCCTTTCGAGGTCGGCGGCGAGGCCGCGATGGCGCGTGGCGAGGAGCGTCACGCCGCTCGGCCCGCGACGCCTAGGCGGTGAAGGCCTGCGTCTCCTCGGGAGCGTCGCCCCAGAGGCGCTCGAGCCCGTAGAAGCGCCGGGCCTCCTCGTGGAAGAGGTGGAAGACGACCTCGCCGTAGTCGAGGAGGATCCAGGCCCCCTTGTTGTAGCCCTCGTGCGAGAAGGGGCGGCGCCCCTCCGCCTTCATCGCCATCTCGACGGCGTCGGACATCGCCTGCGCCTGCCGCTCGTTCGTGGCGGATGCGAGGACGAAGTACTCGGCGAAGGCGCCGAGCTCCTGGAGGTTCAGGACGACGAGCTTCTCGGCCTTCTTGTCGAGGAGGGCCTGGACGGCGCGCCGGATCTGCTTCTGGAGGCGCGCGTCGGCGTCGCGGTTCCGCTCGAGGCGGGCCTTCTCGGCGGCCGCCGTGGCCGCGGGGACCCGCTTCGCGTGACCGCCTTTCGCCATCGCTTCGGAGAGGATCTCGCCGACCGCGGAGGCGGAAGGGGGAGGGGGCGGGAGCGCGGGCCTGCGCCGCGGAGCCGGGGGCCGCGAAGCCGTGGCCCGTGCGCCGGCGGCCTTCGCCTGGACCGGGCCCTTGGCCTTCGCGGCGGGACGCTTCGCGGCGGGCTTCGCGGCGGGCTTCGCGCCCTTCACGGCGCGACGTAGAGCCGGTGCCGCCTCGCGTACCGCTCCACTGCGGGAGGAAGACTTTCGCTCAGGCTTTGGACGCTCGGGAGTGCGCTTCTTATCCACGTGGAGGAGATTGTAACCGGCGCGTTCCCCGCCCAGAAGATCGTCTGATTCTCCGAGAGCTCGTCGTGCGGCCGCGCGCCGAGCGGGGCGAGGCGGGCGGCGAGCTCGGGCGGGAGCCCCTCGCGCAGGTCGGGGTAGTCACACCCCTCGCGGTAGACGACGACGATCCGGTGGGAGGAGACGATCTCCTTCCACTCGCGCCAGGTGTGCAGCTGGGCCATCGAGTCGGAGCCGAGGACGAGGAAGACCTCGCTCTCGGGGTGGTTCGCGCGGACGTGCCGAAGCGTCTCGATCGTGTAGGTCGTCCCCCCGCGCGAGACCTCGAAGTCCGAGAGGAGGAGGTGCGGGTACGCCTCGAGCGCGGCCGCGCACATCCCGAAGCGGTGGAACGCCGAGGCGGACGGGCCCTGCGGCTTGTGGGGCGGGGCGAAGGCGGGGACGTAGAGGATCTCGTCGAGGCCGGTCGCCGCCCGCGCCTCCTCGACGGGAACGAGGTGGCCGAGGTGGATCGGGTCGAAGGAGCCGCCGTAGACGCCGAGGAGGTGGGTTCTATTGAGCATCCGGGGCCTCCCCTGCCGGCACGGGCAGGACGGGGGCCGGCCTCACGCTCATCGCCTCGAGACGGCCACCCAGGAAGGAGACGAGAGGGTCGAGGCCCTTGTGGGCCGCTCCCGAGATCGCGAAGAAGCGGAGGCCGCGGCGCGAGGCCGCCGCGCGGACGGCGGCGATCTGCTCCTCGGAGGCGATCTCGATCTTGTTCGCGCAGAGGACCCGCTCGCGCGCCGCGAGCTCCGGCGCGAAGGCCTCGAGCTCTCCCTCGATGACCGAGACGGCCTTCTCGGCGGCCCCCTCGGGGTCCTCCGGGTCGAGGGCCGCGGCGTCGACGAGGTGGCAGAGGAGGCGCGAGCGCTCGACGTGGCGGAGGAAGCGGATGCCGAGGCCGTGGCCGTCGCTCGCCCCCTCGATGAGGCCGGGGACGTCGGCCGCGACGAACGTCTTGTAGCGCTCCCAGGAGACGACGCCGAGGTTCGGGACGAGCGTGGTGAAGGGGTAGTCGGCGATCCTGGGGCGCGCCGCGGAGATCGCGGCGATGAGCGTCGACTTGCCGGCGTTCGGGAAGCCGACGAGCGCGACGTCGGCGAGGAGCTTCAGCTCGAGCGCGAGCGCGCGCCGTTCGCCCTCGGTGCCGGGCTCGGCGCGGCGGGGCGTGCGATGCGTGGGAGTGGCGAAGTGCTGGTTGCCGCGGCCGCCGCGGCCTCCCTTCGCCACGAGGAGGACCTGGCCGTTCTCGGCGAGGTCGCCGAGGAGCTCGCCGGAGTCGGCGTCCTTGACGATCGTCCCGACGGGGACTGTGATCTCGATGTCGCCGCCCTTCTTCCCGGTGCAGTTCGAGCCCATGCCGTGCTGGCCGCGCCCGGCGGCGAACCGCCTCTTGAAGCGGAACGGGTAGAGGGTGTTGAGGCCTTCGTCCGCGACGATGCGAACGCTTCCGCCGTCTCCGCCGTCGCCGCCGTTGGGTCCGCCGTGAGGCTCCCCCTTGGCACGCCGGAACGCGACACATCCATTGCCGCCGTCGCCGGCCGAGACCTCAATCGACGCCTCGTCGAGGAACATGTCTTCCGTACCGGAGCGTCGGGTCCGGGGCGCCGGAGGGCGCCCCGCCCGGAATCAGCTCGCGGCCGCGGCCTCGGAGCCGGGACGCGGACCCGGCGTCACGCTGACGTAACGGCCGAGGCGGCCCTTGTCCTTGAAGTCGACGACGCCGTCGACCATCGCGAAGAGCGAGTCGTCCTTGGCGCGGCCGACGTTCTCACCCGGCTTGAGCGGGGTGCCCCGCTGCCGGACGAGGATCGAGCCGCCGGTGACCCACTGCCCCGCGAAGCGCTTCACGCCGAGGCGCTGGGCGTTCGAGTCGCGGCCGTTGCGGGAAGAACCCTGACCTTTTTTGTGAGCCATAGCAGCTTCCTCGGAAGGCTCTCAGACCGAGATCGAGTCGATCCGGACTTCGACGAGGTTCTGGCGGTGCCCGTGGCTCCGCTGGTACCCCTTGCGCTTCTTCTTCTTGTAGACGATGAGCTTCTGGCCCCTCATCTCGCGGACGACGACACCGTGGACGGTGGCACCGGTCACGAGAGGAGAGCCGAGGCGGAGGGTCTCCCCCTCGCCGACGGCCAGGACCTCGGGCAGCTCGAGCGCATCGCCCTTGGTGAAGGTCTTGTTGTGGAAGCGCTCGATCTGGATGACGTCGCCCTTGGCGACCCTGACCTGCTTCCCTCCGGTGCGAATGACGGCGTACATCGATTCCTCCCCCGACCTCGGGTCAAAAGGGTCGGCAAACATACCCGCCCCCGCCCCGAATGTCAAAGCCCGCAAGGGAGGGAGGGAGAGGGAGGGGGGTCTGGTCTGCACTCTACACTCTGCTCGCGAGCAGAGTGTAGAGTGTAGACCAGACCCCCTCTTACGCGGAGAGGCGGAAGGCGTGGGTGGCGGTCGCGAGTCGGCCGGCCTCGTCTTCGAGCCCTCGTCCGGCAC
>JAGOBQ010000383.1:3020-4713 GCA_017999215.1 Thermoanaerobaculia bacterium | reverse complement strand
GCGGGGTCGAGACTTCGATCGCCATCGTCATCCTCGGGTCGGGAGTGGGCGCCCACGGGCCGCCCCGGACGGGACGGGAGAGTAGCAGAGCGGGTTTCCGCGCCGGCGCGGGCGCGCGGCGCTCAGGAGGCGGCGGTCAGGCCCAGGGCGCGGATCCGCCGGTAGAGCGTCGAGCGGGCGACCTGGAGTCGGTCCGCGGCCGCCCGGACGTTTCCGTTCGCGGCGTCGAGAGCCTGCTGGATGGCGGCCCGCTCGTGGTCCTCCATCGTGACCAGGCCGGGCGCGACGATCGCCGCCTTCGGCAGGCCCGCGGCAGGCGTCGGGGGGCCGTCGGGCCGGATCGGGTAGGGGCGCGGCTGGTAACGCGGCACACGGTCCGGGGAGAGGTCCGGGAAGTCGGCCGTCGTCAGGAACGGCCCCCGTGCGGAGACGACGGCCCGGAAGACGGCGTTCTGAAGCTCGCGGACGTTCCCCGGCCACGTGTATGCCTCGAGCGTGACGATCGCCTCGGGCGTGATCCCCTCCACGGGGCGGCCGGTCGTCGCCCGGAAGACCCGGATGAAGTGGTGGACGAGGAGGGCGATGTCCTCGAGCCGCTCCCGGAGAGGGGGGAGGCGCAGCGGATAGACGACGACCCGGAAGTAGAGGTCCTCTCGGAAGGTCCCCTGCCGGACGGCGGCCGTCAGGTCGCGCTGCGTCGCCGAGATCAGCCGGGCGTTGTAGGGGATCGTCTCGCTCCCCCCGACCCGCACCAGGGTCTTCTCCTGAAGGACGCGGAGGAGCCGGGCCTGGGTCGCGTGGGCCATCTCCCCGAGCTCGTCGAGGAAGAGCGTCCCGCCGTCGGCCTGCTCGAGCTTCCCTCTGTGCCGGGCCGCGGCGCCGGTGAACGCCCCCTTCTCGTGGCCGAAGAGCTCGCTCTCGATCAGCGTCTCCGGGATCGCGGCGCAGTTGATGTCGACGAATGGCCCCTTGCCGCGCGGCCCGTTCTCGTGGAGCCAGCGGGCGACGAGCTCCTTGCCCGTTCCCGTCTCCCCGAGGAGGCAGACGGCGATGTCGGTCTCGACGACCCGCTCCATCTCGGCGAAGAGCGCCTTCATCGCCGGGCTCTCGCCGACGAGGGTCCGGCCGAACGCCTCCTGCCGGACTCTCTTGCGGAGGTTCCGGTTCTCGTCCAGGAGCGCCCGGCGCTCGGCGGCGTGCGTCAGGGCCGTCCGGAGCCTCTCCGGCGTCACCGGCTTGACGAGGAAGTCGTAGGCGCCGGCCTTCATCGCCCGGACGGCGGTCTCCACGTCCTCCATCGCGGTCATGACGATCACCGGGACGAGGGATCCCTCCTCGCGCAGCCGCTCGAGGTACTCGAGCCCGCTCTCGCCGTCGAGCAGGACGTCGAGGAGGAGCGCGACCGGCTCCGGCTCCGCGGCGAGGAGCGCCCGGGCCTCCTGCGTCGAGCGGGCCTCCGAGACCTCCCAGCCGTCCACTTCGAGCATCCGCCGGACGACCGTCCGCGCGAAAGGCTCATCGTCGACGACGAGGATCCGGCCGAAGTTCTCCGCCATAAGGGGTTGCCAAGTCTATTACAGCCGGGCGTTCCAGTCCGTGTGGGGCGCCCGGTTCCTCACGAGCCAGTCCCAGACGAGCTCCCGGTAGCGCCTCTCGCGGACCCCTTCCCGCGTGAAGAACGGGGTCAGGGCGG
>JAGOBQ010000383.1:0-2920 GCA_017999215.1 Thermoanaerobaculia bacterium | reverse complement strand
CAAGTCTATTACAGCCGGGCGTTCCAGTCCGTGTGGGGCGCCCGGTTCCTCACGAGCCAGTCCCAGACGAGCTCCCGGTAGCGCCTCTCGCGGACCCCTTCCCGCGTGAAGAACGGGGTCAGGGCGGCGTTCAGGTCGCGCAGCCTGTAGAAGGGGACGGTCGGGAAGTAGTGGTGCTCGAGGTGGTAGCTCGACCAGAGCCAGACGGCGTCCCAGAAGCGGGAGCGGGCCATCCGGGTCCCCCACTTCGACGGCTCGCCCGGGACGACGTCGTAGTGCTGTCCCAGCCGGTTCAGAGTGAAGACCGGCGGGAAGACGACGAAGACCGGGATCGCCCAGAGCCATACCGCCCGCTCCCACCCGCCGGCGAGGACGATCGCCGTCGCGACGGCGAGGTGGAGGAGTGTCGCGGCCGCCCGCTCGAGGAGGATTCTCCGGCGGAGCGGGGCCGGGTAGCCCGACATCGCGCGCCGGGCCGCCCGGAAGTAGATCGGGAAGAGCGCCGGCGTCGCGTAGAGGAGCTTCAGCCAGCGGGCGTTCCGCTTGGGCGAGAGGTGCGCCCTCTTCGGGTCGTCGTCCGCGGAACCGAGCTCGGCGTGGTGGTCGAGGTGCCAGCGCGTGAACTGGGTGGGAGAGAGCCCCGACGGAAGGGCGTAAAGGAGCCCCAGGAGGCGGTAGGCCCGCGGCCGGTCGGAGCGAAAGACCGTCCGGTGGATCACCTCGTGGAGGAGGATCGTCCCGTCGAAGACGCAGACCCCGAGGACGATCGCCGCCGACACACGGACCCAGAGGCTCTCGAAGTGCCAGCCGGCCGCGAATGCTCCGGCGAAGAGGAGCGCCTGGCGAAGGGCCACGGCGAGGTGCCGCGCGGCGGACCTTCGGTGCAGCTCCCGCAGGGTCTCGCGCGGCACCGCCGCCGCGAGACGTTTCCGGAGCTCCTCCGTCGACCGGGCCCAGTGACCGCGCGTCATCTCTCTCCGGACTTTACGACGGCCCGGACGGGGAGCGGATTCCGGGGCGTCCGCTTGATAAGATCTCGAATTCGGGACTTGCCATGAGTGAAAAGAAGAACTGGGGCTCGACCGTCCTCGGCTGGTTCGTCGTCAAGGAGGCGGGGGAGGAGGCTTCTCTCCCCGTGGAGACGGACGTCTCCGCGGCGGATGGGGATTCCGACGCCACGCTCCCTCCCGGCCCGCCGCCCGTCACGTTCGTGAAGGAGCCGCCGAGAGCGGTCGCCGGACAGGTCGACTTCGACGGCGTCCTGGACGCCGCGGGGGTGGACGCGGGGGAGCGCGACCTCTTCGCGAAGGCGCAGGCGCTCCTCGGGGGCCTTCCCCCGGGGACCGACCCGGCCGTGAAGAAGCAGATCGTCGAGGCGTCGCTCAAGGCGTTCGGCGTCCCCGTCGACAAGATCATCGAGGCGGGCGTCGAGTCGATCCAGGCGCTCGAGGGCTACCTGCGGAAGACGGCGGGCGAGACGGCCGACACGGCGCGCGAAGTCCAGACGATCGTCGCCGGGTACGAGCAGAAGATCGCCGAGGCGCGCGCGCTCCTCGACCGGAAACTGCAGGAGCAGGCGGCCGTACAGACGAGCTGTAACGCGAAGAAGCTCGAGGTCCAGAAGGTCCTCGAGTTCTTCGGGCAGGAGGAGGTGGCGCGGGTGGTCCATTCGTCCCCGAAGCTCATCGAGCCGGTCCCCGCGCCCGAGAGGAAGGACTGAAGCATGGCCAACGTCGGATTCTTCGCGCGGCTGGGCAACCTCTGGAAGGGGTTCCTCTCGATCTGGATCTCGGACGTCGAGAAGGAGCACCCGGAGATCGCCTACGAGAACGCCATCAACTCGATGGTGGAGAAGTACACGAAGCTGAAGACGGCGACCGCGTCGATCATCCGGCGCCGCGAGGACATCGACGAGCGCCTGAAGAAGGCGACGCGCGAGCTGGCCCAGACCGAGGCCGAGCTGAACGCGGCCGTCGAGACGGCCCAGGACGACCTGGCCGTCATCCTGATCCAGAAGAAGAACCAGCTCGAGGCCGACATCACCGAGATGCGGGCCGACATGGACACCGCCTCGAAGGACGCCGAGTCGGCGAAGAGCTCGCTGCTCCAGGTGCAGGGCGAGATCAAGAAGCTGAAGGCCGAGCGCGACACGATGCTCGCGCGGATGCAGTCGGCGCAGGCGCGCCTGAAGATCCAGGAGCAGCTCGACGGCCTCTCCGTGGACGCCGAGGTGAAGGCTCTCGAGAACGTGCGCGACCACATCAAGACGACCGTCGCCGCCGCGAACCTCGGCAAGGAGCTCTCCGAGACCTCGCTCGACGGCCGCCTCGCGGCGCTCAAGACCCAGGCCGGCGACGTCCAGGCCAAGCAGCAGCTCGCCGAGCTGAAGGCGAAGCGGGCCGCCGCGCAGGCCGCGCAGGGACAGAAGACGATGTAGATCCGACGGGCCCCCGCGCGGGGGCCCGTCGCGTTTCGCGCGGAGGGGCCCGCGGCGCGATCCGGCGCCGGAGCGGTCGTCCCCGCCGCCAGGGAGAGGGAAATGAAGCTGACCCCGTTCGCCAAGCTCTTCGTCACCGTGGTCGTCCTCGGCGTCCTCGGCTACGCCTTCTGGCACTACAAGGGGGACACCGTCCGGCAGTGGGCGGGGGCCGAGAAGAAGGGGGCCGTCGAGAGCGCCGGCGTCGACTCCGCCGATTTCGACGCCCTCAAGGGCGCCCCGGCCGACGCCGAGCGCGGGAAGGGCTCCGAGGGCGTCACGGGCGCCGCGCTCACGGGCTCCGGCAAGCTGGGCCGACCGCTCGTCGTCGCCATCAACACCTGGGCGGGGCACGCCCCCGGCGTCGTCTTCAACGCCGGCATGGACCCGAACCCGACCTCGTACTACAAGCGGAAGTACGGCCTCGACGTGAAGTTCGTCCTC
>JAGOBQ010000382.1 GCA_017999215.1 Thermoanaerobaculia bacterium | reverse complement strand
GGACGAAACTATAATGCAGGCGCAACTCCGAGAGGTTCACGTGAGCACGTCGATCGTCGACCTGAAGACCATTCACGACGCGTATACGCGCCTGACCGAGAAGTTCAAGACCTTCTGGACGTTCCACCAGTTCCTCCAGGGGGTGCACAAGACCTTCTTCGGCGACGTGCCGGGCTACAACCTGGATTTCCAGAAGCTCTACGACGAGATCCGGGCCGTCACGACAGTCATGAACGTCGAGCCGCCGCCGGTCGTCATCGACCGGATCAACCAGCTCGACGGCCGGCTCGACGTCGTCTACCGGACGCTCTCGGCCGACGACGAGAAGATCGCGGCGAGCTGGGTTCGCCGGTTCTTCGAGAAGGTCCGGACGGAGGACGAGAAGCTCCTCCTCGCGATCCTCCGTTTCTACTTCCACGCGCGGCAGGTCTCGCCGGAAGCGCTCGACAAGATGGACTTCCTGCTGACGCTGGTCGGCGCGCGCCGCTCGCTCGACGACGGGCGGTACCTGCCCCGGTTCCCGCAGGAGCTGACGAAGCTCTTCGCCTCGCTCCTCGGGCTCGTCCGCCGGAATCCCGCGCCCGCCGCCGAGCTGACGGCGGCGGTCAAGGCCCTCGGCCTCCTGCGGAAGGACATCGACTCGTGCGAACGCTTCGAGGACCTGACCGAAAAGAAGATCCTCGACAGCCTCCGGACGGTGAAGCACCGGCTGGGCCCGGCCTTCTACGACCCGAACGTCCTCTCGGCGATCCTCGACGCGAATCTCGCCGCGAAGAACCGCTTCCAGGCCCTCTACCGGAGCGAGGAGAAGAGGATCTTCGAGTCGTCGCAGCAGCTCCTCGACATCGAGCGGGAGCTCTCGAGGAGACCCGAGGTCGCCGACGCCGAGCTCCAGGAGGAGTTCCGTCGCTTCCGGCAGTTCAAGGACGAGTTCGACAAGAACCGGGGGGAGGGGGAGATCCGGCACGCCCAGGTCACCCGCCTCGCCGAGACGATCGACCAGCTCATGTCGAAGCTGGACGCCGCCGGGGAGGCTCCCGGCGAGCCGATCCCGGAGGCTCTCCCGGTCCTGGACGAGGAGCTCTCCGAGGCGCAGGAGACCGTCAGCGGCTACTTCCCGGGGCGGAGCGAGGCGATCGCGCCGCCCGAGCCGGTGAAGGCGGCCCGGGCGAAGCCGGCGGTCGCGACGGACCCGCTTCTCGGCGAGGTCGCGTCGAAGATCCTCTACTCCGTCGACATGCTCCAGACCGGAGCCGGCTCGGGACAGGCGGCCTACGGGAGCTCCCTGTCGAGGCTCCGCCTCGAGCCGTGGGAAGTCCGCGCGGCCCGCAGGATCCAGTCCGAGGACGACCGCGCTCCGGACCAGGAGACGGCCGCGAACGACGAGCTCTTCATCGAGGGGGCCGCGCTCCGCCTCCGGATCGACGAGGCGGCCCAGGTCCTCAAGGCGCCGGCCGCGTCGGCGGAAGACGCGAAGGTCCTCGAGATTGCGGCGGAGTGCCTGGGGAGGGCGCAGGACCTCGACCGCCGCTTCCGGCAGAGCCTCGAGGCGGTCGGGACGGAAGGTCCGCAGGAGCGCCTCAACGAGCTCACGCGGTCCCGGTTCCGCCTCCTCCGGGCCTTTTCCGGCCTCTGGCTCCTCCACAACGCGCGCGCTTCGGGAGGGGCCTAGCAGGATCGGCGAAGGACGCTCGTTTGACCCGCGCCGGGGGGGCGCGGAGAATCGGCGCCCGATGCCCGAAGACACTCCCCAGCAGCCCGAGCAGAGCCTCGCCGAGCAGGTCGGAAACCGCAGGGCGGCCCGCAGCCGGATCGTCGACCTCGGCCACCCCGCCTACCCGAATCGCTTCGCCGCCACGGTCCTCGTCTCGGACGTCGTCGCCCGCTGGGCCGGGAGCGACGCCGCCGCGCTCGAGGCCGAGTCCGAGCCGGAGAGGCGAATCGCCGTTCCCGGCCGGGTCCTGGCGATCCGGAAGATGGGTAAGGCCGTCTTCCTCGATCTCTCCGACGGCCGGCAGCGCGTGCAGGCCTACGTCCGGAAGGACGGAGTGGGGGACGGCGGGTGGGCGCTCCTCGAGAACCTCGACCTCGGAGATCACGTCGGCGTGACGGGCGTCGTCTTCCGGACCCGCACGGGCGAGCTCTCCGTGAAGGCGGAGTCGCTGACGTTCCTCGCGAAGTGCCTCCGGCCGCTCCCCGACAAGTGGCACGGGCTGACGGACGTCGAGATCAAGTACCGCCAGCGCTACGTCGACCTCATCGTCTCGGAGGAGACGCGCCGGACGTTCGAGATCCGCGCGCGCGTCGTGTCGTACATCCGGCGGTTCTTCGACGGGAGGGGGTTCCTCGAGGTCGAGACCCCGATGATGCAGCTGATCCCGGGCGGGGCGGCGGCCCGGCCGTTCGTGACGCACCACAACGCGCTGGACGTCGACCTCTACCTCCGGATCGCCCCCGAGCTCTACCTGAAGCGGCTGATCACGGGCGGCTTCCCGAAGGTCTACGAGATCAACCGGAACTTCCGGAACGAGGGGATCTCCACCCAGCACAACCCCGAGTTCACGATGCTCGAGTTCTACACGGCGTATGCCGACGCCCGCGACCAGATGGCTCTCACCGAGGAGCTCCTGGCCGGGGCGGCCCGGGAGATCCTCGGGACGACGCAGCTCCCCTGGGGAGAGGAGACGATCTCCTTCGAGGCGCCGTTCCGCAGGCTCTCGATGAAGGACGCCGTCGTCGAGTACGGAAAGGACGTCGCGGGGGGGGCGATCCGGGCAGAGGAGCTCGGAACGCTCGAGGGCCTGAGGGGGGCCGCGGTGCGCGCGGGGGTCGAGTCGGTCGAGCGCTTCGGCGACGTCCCGGGGAAGATCCTGGCGGAGCTCTTCGAGACCCTCGCCGAGCCGAACCTCCTCCAGCCGACGTTCGTCGTCGACTACCCGGCCGAGATCTCTCCGCTCGCGAAGACCCGCCCGGACGACCCTCGCACGGCCGACCGCTTCGAGCTTTTCGTCGGCCGGATGGAGCTCGCGAACGGCTTCTCCGAGCTGAACGACCCCGACGAGCAGGCGGAGAAGTTCCGGGCGCAGGTCGCCGAGCGGACGAAGGGGGACGACGAGGCGATGCTCTTCGACGAGGACTACGTCGAGGCGCTCTCGTACGGCATGCCCCCGACGGCGGGGGAAGGGGTCGGGATCGACCGCCTCGCGATGCTCTTCACGAACTCGCGCTCGATCCGGGACGTGATCCTCTTCCCGCTCATGCGGCCGAAGGCGGCGGGGCGCTGACGGAAGCCCTGCTCGCCCGCCGCTACCTCCTCGCCTCGAGGCGCGACGCGCAGGTGGGCGTCGTCGCGCTGGCCGCGTTCGTCGGGCTCGTCCTGGGCGTCGCGGCCCTCGTCGGCGCGCTCGCGCTCCTCTCCGGCTTCCAGTCGCACGTCCTCTCGCGGCTCGCCGAGGAGACGCCGCACGTCCTCGTCACGCCGGCGGGGCGTCCCGACTTCGCGGGGGAGGAGGGGGCGGGGCAGGTGCTGGCCGCCCTGCCGGGCGTCGTGGCCGTCGTGCCGGTCGTGAGGGGGCGCGGCTGGATCACGGCCCGCGGCCAGGCGGTCCCCGCCGTCCTCACGGGGCGCGAGGGGGCGGACGGGATCACGCTCGACCCGTCCCAGTCCCGGCAGCTCTCGGCCCTCCCGGGCGAGGAGATCGTCCTCGTCTCCTCGCGTTCCCGTCTCTCTCCGATCGGCCCGGTCCCGATCACGGCCTCTCTCCCGGTGACGGAAGTTGCGGTCGCGTCGACGGGGCGGCAGCAGCCCGAGGCGGTCCTTCCCGCCGACATCGCCCGCCGTCTCTTCGGCCTCCCGGCGGCCGGCGCCACCGGATACGAGCTCCGGCTCGCCGACGCCGACGCCGCGGCCCGGGTCGCGACCCGCGCGCGGGAAGCGCTCGGCGCGGCGGGCACGGCGACGACGACCTGGCAGGAGGCGAACCGGCCGCTCCTCCTCGCGCTGAAGCTCGAGAGGCTGGCGATCTTCGCGACGGTCTTCCTCGTCGTCATCGTCGCGGGGCTGAACCTCGCCGCCACGTCGGCCGTCCTCGCGGCGACGCGCCGGAGCGACGCCGCCGTCCTCACCGTGCTCGGCGCGACGCCCGCCCTCCTCGCCCGCGTCTTCCTCCTCGCCGGCCTCCTCCTCGGCGCGGCCGGGACGCTCTGCGGCCTCGCCGTGGGCGCGCTCCTCGCGATCGTCCTCGACGCGACGAAGGCGCTCCCGCTCCCCGCGCAGCTCTTCTCGCTCGCGCACGTGCCGTTCCGCGTGACCCCGCGGGACCTCCTCGCGGTCGGGACGTTCTCGCTGATCTGGTCGTTCGTCGCTTCGCTCGTCCCGGCGCGGATGGCGGCGCGCGTCGACGTGGCGGAGGCGCTCCGTGCCGGCTGAGACGCTGCTCCGGGCCGAGTCGCTCGCGAAGGGTTTCGGCGAGGGCGAGGCCCGCGTCGAGCTCTTCTCCGGACTCTCGCTGGAGCTCGGCGCGGGCGAGGCGGCGGCGATCGTCGGCCCGTCGGGCTGCGGAAAGTCGACCCTCCTCCACCTCCTCGCGGGTCTCGACAGCCCGGACGCGGGGCGCGTCCTCGTGGACGGGCGCGACCGGACCACCCTGGCCCCGGAGCCGCGGGCGCAATGGCGCGGGGGAGCGGTCGGGTTCCGCTTCCAGCCCCACCACCCCCCTC
>JAGOBQ010000381.1 GCA_017999215.1 Thermoanaerobaculia bacterium | reverse complement strand
GGCCGGGTCCTCGGGCCGCGCGGCCCCGACGCGGACGGCGCGCGCCTGTCGGAGCTCGCGGCGCGCGGCTTCGAGGTGACGGCGCCGATCGTCTACGTGTAGGAGCCGCTCGCCGCGCTCGACGCCCGAACGCTCTCGGCCTTCCGCGCGGGGGCGTACGACGCTCTGGCGATCGGGTCGCTCGCCGCGCTCGACGTCTTCCTCGCCGCGCTCGGCGCGTCGTCGCCCCGGGAGCTGCCGCCGGTAAGATTCGGCGTCCTGGGCCCGGAGACGGCACGGCTCCTCGTCGCGCGTGGCTTCCCCGTGCCGTCCGTCCCCGCGAAGCCCCTCCTCACCGACCTGATCGCGCTCCTGAAGGAGGCCTGACCCATGGCGTTCCCCCTCCACCGCTACCGCCGCCTGCGCCTCACGGAGTCGCTCCGGACGATGGTCCGCGAGACGACTCTCGACCCCGCCGACTTCATCGCCCCGATGTTCGTCGTCCCGGGAGAAGGGATCCGGCAGCCGATCCCGTCGATGCCGGGCGTCGACCGCGTCTCGCCCGACCTCGCCGCGAGAGACGCGGCCGAGCTGGCCGCGCGCGGCGTCCTCTCGGTGATCCTCTTCGGCATCCCGGACCACAAGGACGCCGTCGGCTCCTCCTCGGCCGACCGCCTCGGCCCCGTCTGCCGCGCCGTCGAGACGATCAAGGCGGCGAGCCCCGCGACCGTCGTCATGACGGACGTCTGCCTCTGCGAGTACACCGACCACGGGCACTGCGGCGTCATCGTCGACCAGGCGGTCGACAACGACGCGACGCTCCCGATCCTCGCGGCGGAGGCGCTCGCGCACGCGCGGGCGGGGGCCGACGTCGTCGCCCCGAGCGACATGATGGACGGCCGCGTCCGCGCGATCCGCGACGTCCTCGACGCGAGCGGCTTCCGGAACGTCCCGATCCTCTCGTACGCGGCGAAGTACGCGAGCGGCTTCTACGGGCCGTTCCGCGAGGCGGCCGAGTCGACCCCCGCGTTCGGCGACCGCCGCGCCTACCAGATGGACCCGGCGAACGTCCGCGAGGCGGTGAAGGAGGTCCTCTCCGACGTGGAGGAGGGGGCCGACATGGTCATGGTCAAGCCGGCGCTCTCGTACCTCGACGTCGTCCGGGCCGCGAAGGAGGTCACGAACGTCCCGCTCGCGACCTACAACGTCTCGGGCGAGTACGCGATGGTGAAGGCCGCCGCCGAGCGCGGCTGGATCGACGGCAAGCGCGTCACGCTCGAGATCCTGACGTCGATGAAGCGCGCGGGCGCCGACCTGATCCTGACCTACCACGCGAAGGAGGCTGCCGAGTGGCTGCAAGGAAGATGAGGCGGAAGGCGGCCGCGCCGCCGCCCCCCGCGAAGAAGAAGGCCCCGAAGAAGCCCGCCGCCCCCCGCCGCCGCCGCGTCCGCCGCACGGTCGAGTCGGACCGGCTCTACGCGCGCGCGAAGGCGAAGATGCCGGGCGGCGTCAGCTCGCCCGTCCGCTCCTTCAAGTCGGTCGGCGCGACGCCGTTCTTCGTGAAGAAGGCGAAGGGCTCCGTCCTCGTCGACGCCGACGGCAACCGCTACGTCGACTACGTCATGTCGTACGGGCCGCACCTCTTCGGGCACATGCCGAAGGCGGTCGCCTCGGCGATTCGCAAGGCGCTCCCGCGGGGGACCTCCTACGGCGCCCCCTGCCGCGCCGAGGTCGAGCTCGCCGAGCGCGTCACGCGGCTCGTCCCGTCGATGGAGAAGGTCCGCTTCGTCTCGTCCGGCACCGAGGCGGCGATGAGCGCCGTCCGCCTCGCGCGCGCGGTCACCGGGCGCGACCTCGTGCTCAAGTTCTCGGGCTGCTACCACGGCCATGCCGACTCGTTCCTCGTCGCGGCCGGCTCCGGCCTCGCGACGCTCGGGATCCCCGGCTCGCCGGGTGTCCCGGCCGACCTCGCGAAGGCGACGATCACCGCGACGTACAACGACCTCGAGTCCGTCGAGGCCCTCTTCCGGAAGTACCCGGGGAAGATCGCCGTCATCGCCGTCGAGCCGGTCGCCGCGAACATGGGCGTCGTCCTGCCGAGACCGGGCTTCCTCGAGGGCCTCCGGAAGATCGCGGACCGCGAGGGCGCGCTCCTCCTCTTCGACGAGGTCATCACCGGCTTCCGCCTTGCGAGAGGCGGCGCGCAGGAGCTCTTCGGCATCAAGCCCGACCTGACCTGCCTCGGGAAGATCCTCGGCGGCGGCCTTCCCGTCGGCGCCTACGGCGGCCGGGCCGACCTGATGGCCCACGTCGCGCCCGACGGACCGGTCTACCAGGCAGGGACGCTTTCGGGGAACCCGCTCGCGATGGCCGCGGGCATCGCCATGCTCGACTCGCTGACGCCCGCCGCCTACGCGAAGCTCGAGAAGACCGCGGCGAAGCTCGAGAAGGGGATGCGGAAGGTCGCGAAGGAGCTCGGCTTCGCGGAGCGCCTCACGCTGAACCGCGTCGGCTCCATCCTCACGCTCTTCTTCAACCCCGGCCCGATCGCCGACTTCGACGACGTGAAGAAGAGCGACGGCGCCGCGTTCAACCGCTGGTTCCACGGTCTCCTGAAGCGCGGCGTCTTCATCGCGCCCGCGGCCTTCGAGGCGATGTTCGTCTCGACGGCCCACACGGAGAAGGACCTCGCGAAGACCCTCGCGGCGCACCGCGAGGCGTTGAAGGAAGCCTTCGCGGAAGGCTGACTCCCGCGGGCGGCCGGAGAGTGCTCCGGCCGCCCGTCCGGGGCACGGGCGCCTTCCGGGCGCCCGCGCCCCGTTGCCGGGCGTGCGGCCCGTCGCGACCTGCCCTATCGTGGGAAGGTGGCGTGCCCGCCCTGGACCCCGCCGGAGACGATCGAGACGCGGCGGCTCCGCCTGCGTCGCCCCCGCGCGGACGACGACGCCGCCGTCTTCGCGTACGCGAGCGATCCCCTCGTGACCCGGCTGATGGACTGGCCGACGCACGTCGCGCTCGGGACGAGCCGCCGCTTCCTCGAGTTCTGCGAGACGGGCTGGGCGACCGGGACGGAGTTCACCTGGGTGCTGACCCTCCCCCCGTCGGACCGGGCGGTCGGAGCGATCGCCATCCGCCCGAAGGGGCGCGGCGCGGAGCTCGGGTACGTCCTCCACCGCGACGTGCACGGTCGCGGCCTCGCGACCGAGGCGTCGCGCGCCGTCGTCGGGTGGCTGATGTCGGTGCCCGACGTGGAGCGGATCGAGGCGACGTGCGACGTCGAGAACGGGGGCTCGGCTCGTGTCCTCGGGAAGGCGGGCCTCGCGCGCGAGCGGCTCCTCCCGGCGTACGGGGCCCGGCCGAACCTCGGCCCCGGGCCGCGCGACGCGTTCCTCTTCGCCTGGACGCGTCCGGCGGATTGACGGCCGGGAGCGATCGAAAGGAGCCTTCAAGAACATGTCTCTCAGCGCCTTCGATGACCCGAACGAGCCGCCGGAGCCGGCGGTCCTGCGCCGCCGGCTCGGCCCCGCGGCGACCGCGTGGAACGCGCTCGTCGCCGGCGTGACGGAACACTGCGATCCGATCGAGGAGCTCTGGAACTTCGGCGGCGCGAAGTTCGGCTGGTCGCTCCGGCTCCTTCGGAAGGGGCGCGTCCTCCTCTACCTGACGCCGCAGGAGGGGCGGTTCCTCGCCGGGCTCGTCCTGGGCGGAAAGGCCGTTGCCGCGGCCCGGGAGGCCGGCCTCTCTCCAGGACTCCTCGCGCAGGTCGAGGCGGCGCCGCAGTATGCCGAGGGGCGGGGCCTCAGGGTCGAGGTCACGGGGGGCGGCGACGTGGAGGATCTCGTTCGCCTCGTCCGTCTCAAGGCGGACCCGTCGCCCGCCCCGTCCGTCACTTCGGGGAGCTCTTCGCGAGCCGCGCGACCGCGCGGTGGCGGGGGCATCCGACGAGGTGGTCGTTGACGACTCCGACGGCCTGAAGGTAGGCGTAGACGATCGTGGGGCCGACGAAACGGAAGCCGCGCTTCCGGAGGTCCTTCGAGATCGACTCGGCGAGGGGCGTCTTCGCGGGGACCTCCCGCATCTCCCGGAACGCCCCCTCGACCGGCCTCCCGCCGACGTGCGCCCAGAGCCAGGAGGAGAAGCTCCCGGCCTCCTTCTGCAGGGCGAGGAACGCCTTCGCGCTGTCGATCGCGGATTCGATCTTGAGGCGGTTCCGGACGATGCCGGCGTCGCCGAGGAGGCGCTCCACGTCCCTCGGGCCGAAGCGCGCCACCTTCGCGGGGTCGAAGCCGGCGAAGGCCTTCCGGTAGCTCTCGCGCTTGCGCAGGATCGTGATCCACGAGAGGCCGGCCTGCGCGCCCTCGAGGACGAGCATCTCGAAGAGGTGTCGGTCGTCGCGGGAGGGAACCCCCCACTCGTCGTCGTGGTAGGCGACATAGAGCGGGTCGGTCCCCGCCCATGGGCAACGGAGGCTCTCGGACATGCGCGAGATGATGGCATCCCGTTCGCCGCGGGGCGAGGGCCGTGGGACGCGACCTTCCCGGGTCACTACGGGCCGATGACCGCCGCCGACAGCCCCGGCCTCGCCGCCGATTCCATCCCGTCGCTCGCTCTCGCCCGGCTCCTCCGGGCCGCCCTCGCCGCGGTCCTCGCGGGCTCCGCCATCCTCCTCGCGGGCTGAGCGCGACCGTTCGGACGGGTCAGGCGAGCGCGTCCGCGAGGAGGGCTCCGAGCCGCTCGTACTCCT
>JAGOBQ010000380.1 GCA_017999215.1 Thermoanaerobaculia bacterium | reverse complement strand
GGCCGTCGACCTCTCCGTGCGGCTCGGCACGCTCGGGCGCTTCCGCGTCAACCTCCACCGGACCCGGCGCGGCACGGCCGCGGCGATCCGCGTCCTGCCGAAGAGGATCCCGCCGCTCGCCGAGCTCGGCCTCCCCGAGTCGCTCTACGAGCTGACGAAGGCGGCGCGGGGACTCCTGCTGGTGACGGGCGCGACCGGCTCGGGGAAGACGACGACGCTGGCCGCCCTCGTCGACCGGATCAACCGGACCCAGAAGCGGCACGTCGTGACGATCGAGGACCCGGTCGAGTACGAGCACGCGCACGGGGCGTCCATCGTGGAGCAGGTGGAGGTGGGGGCGGACGCGCCGACGTTCTCCGCGGCGCTCGTGGCGGCGCTCCGGCAGGACCCCGACGTGATCCTCGTCGGGGAGATGCGCGACCTCGAGACGACGCGCGCGGCGCTCACCGCCGCCGAGACGGGGCACCTCGTCCTCGCGACTCTCCACACGAACGACGTCCCGCAGACGGTCTACCGGATCACCGACATCTTCCCGTCCGAGCAGCAGGCGACGGTGCGCCAGCAGCTCTCGCTCGCCCTCTCTGCGGTCCTCTGCCAGCAGCTCGTCCCGCGGGCCGACGGGAAGGGGCGCGTGGTGGCGGCGGAGCTGATGCTCGCGACCGACGGCGTGAGGGCGCACGTCCGGAAGGGAACGTTCCACCAGCTCCACACGGAGATGACGCTCGGCCGCCGGCTCGGGATGGTGACGATGGAGGAGTCGCTCGCGCGGCTCGTCCGCTCGGGGGCTATCGCGGAGGCGGAGGCGCGCCTGCGCGCGGCGCACCCCGACGACCTGGCGGCCCACCTCCGGTAGCGGGGTCTACTCGCTCCCGAGGCAGCTCTCGAGGACGCGCGTCGTCCCGCCCGGGCGGACGTCGAACGTGACCGTCATCGCGCAGCCCGACTCGGGGTGCACGAGCCGCGCGCGGTAGGCGCCGGGAGGGAGCGGGAGGCTCGCCGGGAGCGGGCGAGGACCGGCGACGCGGCGGCCCGCCTCGTCGACCACTTCCTCGAGGACGCCGGCCGGGACGAGCGCGACGAGGAGCCGGCCCGCGGGGGCGGGCGTGCCGGTGGCCGAATCGGAGCGGACTTCCGACGCGTCCTGGGCCCGCGCGAGGCCGCCGGCCTCCGCGTCCGGCTCCGGCGCGGAGACGACGACGTGGAGGGCGAACGCGAGCGCGGCAACGAAGGCGCCGATGCCGAAGATGAGGACGACGCGCCCGAGCAGGAGCTCGCGCGTCAGGAGCCGCGCGGCGGGCGCGAGGGCCGGGGCGGCCTCGGCGGTCGCGGCCGCGGGCGGGCGCGCCGCCTCCGGGAACGGCGCGTCGGCGCCGCCGCCGTCGTGGCGCGTCTCGGCCGGGGGGACGTGGTCGAACGGGGCGAGCTCGGCCTGCTTCTGCTCGAGCTCGCGGTGGACGGGGCGCACCTCGTCCAGCGCCTGCCACAGCGCGGCGACGATCTCCTCCCACGAGGAGGGACGGTCCTCGCGGCGGCGGGCGGTCATCCTCTCGACGAGCGCGAGGAGCTTCGGCGCGGGGCCGCCACGGGCTGGGGGGACGTCGAGCCGCGGCCACGAGCGCGTCAGGTGCGCGTTCACGATCTCCGGTAGCGTCGTCGCGGCGACGGCCTGCCGCCCGGCGAGGAGCTCCCAGACCGTGAGGCCGAAGGAATAGACGTCGGCGCGGAAGTCGAGCGTCTGTCCGTTCGGGAGGCCGAGGAGCTGTTCCGGCGGCGCGTAGGAGAGCTTCCCGAGGAAGGCGCCGTGCTGCGTCAGCCCGCCGGCCGCCGCCGAGGCGAAGAGGTCCTTGGCGACGCCGAAGTCGATCAGCTTCGGGACGAAGCGGCCGTCCTCCATCGCGACGAGGACGTTGTCGGGAGCGACGTCGCGGTGGACGATCCCTCCTCGCGCGACGGCGGCGAGCGCCTCGGCGACCGGAATCAGGATCGGGATCAGCTCCCAGGCAGGCCGGAGCGTGAACTGGGAGAGCGGGGAGCCCCGCACGAGCTCCATCGCGAGCCAGCCGTAGCCGTCGAGCGTGACGCCCCAGTCGTGGAAGCGCGGGAGCGCCGGGTGGGAGAGCCGGCCGAGGAGCTCGGCCTCCCGCTCGAACCGCTCCTGCGGCCGGAACTCGGGGTCGAGGTCGGCGAGGCTCGTGATCTTCAGCGCGACCTCGAGGCCGTCCGAGTCGCGCAGGGCGCGGAAGACGCCGGAGAGCCCGCCCCGCCCCAGCCGCTCGAGGATGGTGTACCCGCCGACGAGGTTCGGGCGGACGTTCACGGGAGCATCTTCTCAGGAGTCGGCCCGGGGACGGGGCGCGGGGCGAAGCCCCGCGCCCTCATCGCGGGGCCGGCGGGGCGATCGGCGTCGGCTCGGCGGGGAGCGGGATCGGCGCGGCCGTCTCCTGCCGGAGCTTCTCGATCTCGGCCTGCTGCCGCGCCCGGTCGGCCGCGCGCTCCTTCTCCATCTGCTCGAGCTGGCGCTGGAGCGCTTCCTTGTCGGCCGCGAGCGCCTCCAGCGCGCGCTGCATCCGCCCTTCGAGGTCCCTGCGGCGGGCGTCGGCGTCGCCGAGCCGCCGGCGGAGGTCGGAGACGGCCTGCTCGCTCGCGCCGGCGGTCTTCTCGAGCTCGCCGAGCTTGCGGGCGACCTCGGCCGACTCGGCGGCGAGCGCGTCGCGCTCCTTCCGCATCTCCTCGACGCGGCTCCCGAGCTCCTTCCGGACGCCCTGGACGCTCTCGTCGGCGGCGCGGGTCACGTGGGCGACGGTCTGGCGGGTGCGCCAGACGTTGTAGCCGAGCGCGAAGGCGAGGACCACGAGCGCCGCGCCCGTCAGCAGGAGGCCGATCTTCAGCGAGCGCGTGGCGCTCGTGATCGTGTCGGCGACGACCTCGCGGACGAAGACGGTCCCCTTCTCGACGATCCCGGAGTCGCCCTGCTCGCGGGCCTTCGAGAGGGCGTCCTGGATCATGACCATGACCGTCTTCGGGCCGACGGGCTTCTCGCCCGAGGCCGTGAGGACGCTCCGGCGCCGCGACCCGGTGTCCTCCAGCCGCCGGCGGGAGGCGGTGTCGTCGGCGCGCGCGGCCTCGGCCGCCAGGACGGGCGGCGGCGGAGCGGTGAAGGGGAGCTCGGCAGACACGCGGCGCACGGTGAAGACGGGGCCCCAGGCGCCGAAGCGGACCTCGCCGCCGTCGGGGACCGGGTGGTCGAGCGGGAACTCCCCCTGCGCCGAGAGGTCGCGGCTGCCGGCCGAGCGGATCCGGAAGCCGGCGCCTTCGGTCGAGATCTCGATGACCCGCCCGCGCGCCCCGCCGTCGCCGGGCGCGCCCGGATCCACGCGAAGGTCGACGCCCTCGGCGTCGCCGACCCGGACGACCTCTCCGGGGAACGAGAAGTCGCGGTCGACGAGAGACCCGGAGAGGAACCGAACGACGATCGGCATGGCGACCTCCTCCGCCGGTGGCGGCGGAATGTGTACCGGGATTATCCGCCCCGGGGCCCGCGCCCGGGTCAGCCCAGGATCTTCTCGAGGCGGGCGAAGAGGAACTCGAGGGCGACGGCGTTCTCGCCCCCCTCGGGGATGATCAGGTCCGCGTAGCGCTTCGACGGCTCGACGAACTCGAGGTGCATCGGCCGGACGGTCGACTCGTACTGGTCGACGACGCTCTCGAGCGTCCGGCCCCGCTCGGCGATGTCGCGCCGGATGCGGCGGATGAGCCTGACGTCGGCGTCGGTGTCGACGAAGATCCGCACGTCGAAGAGCGTCCGGAGCGCGGGCTCGGCGTAGATGAGGATCCCGTCGACGAGGATCACCTTCCGCGGCTCGATCCGGCGCGTCTCCGGCGCGCGCCGGTGCGTCTTGAAATCGTAGACGGGGACCTCGACCGTCGCGCCGTCCTTCAGCGCCTTCAGGTGCCGGACGAGGAGGTCGGTCTCGAGCGAGTCGGGGTGGTCGAAGTTCTTGTGGTCGAGGACGTCCTTCGGCAGGTCGACCCAGTCGCGGTAATACCAGTCGTGGGAGAGGATCGCGATGCGGTCCTCTCCCACGCGGTTCCGGATGGCGTTCGCGACGGTCGTCTTGCCGGAGCCGGTCCCCCCGGCGACGCCGATGGCGAGGGGCGCCGCGGTCACGCGGCGCCCTCCGCCGGGCGGATCGTCACTTGAACGCCTCGAGCATCTCCTTCGCCGTCGCGACCTCCTTGCCCTTGGGGTCGAGCCGGATGTACTCCTCGAGGTGCTTCTTCATGTCGGGGATCTTGTTGAGGTTCACGCACGACATGCCGAGGAGGAAGTGGGCGTTCGCGTACTCCGGGGCGCCCTCGATCACCTTGCGGAGGATCGGGTCGGCTCCCTTGAAGTCGCCCTTGTTGTAGAGGTCGACGGCCTGGTTGTAGAGGATCTCGGGCTTGTCGGGGTTCGCGGCGATGAACTTCTTCTCGTACTCCAGCGCCTTGGCCTTGTCCCCCTTCGCCTTGTAGGCCTCCATCAGCGCGCCGTAGAGCGAGCCGTTGTCCGGCTCGATCGAGAGGGCCTTCTCTCCCCACTGGATGACGAGGTCCCAGTCCTTCTTGGCGGCGGCGACCTTCGTCGCCATGTCCCAGGCCCCGGCCTTGTCGGGCCCGAGCTCGGTGGCCTTCTTCGCTCCCTCGATCGCGCCGTCCAGGTCGCCCGCCTGGAACTTCTCGAC
>JAGOBQ010000379.1 GCA_017999215.1 Thermoanaerobaculia bacterium | reverse complement strand
CAGGACGATCTCCAGCGCGACCGCGTCCTCGAGCGCATACAGAGAAGCGGCGATCGAGCTACGTTCCAGAAGGCCGCGGAGCTCAGACGATGTCTCTCACTCCGTTCCAGCGCCAGGTCTGCCGTCTCCTAGCCGCAACGCGCGGCACGATCGGTTCCGGCTACATGGCCGGTGGCGCCTCGCTCAACGAGGTCCTCGGCGGGGAGCGCGTCTCTCGCGACCTCGACCTCTTCCACGACAGCGAGGAAGCCGTCGGCTCTGCCTGGGACGCCGACCGGCACCTCCTCGAGACCCGGGGCTACGCGGTTCGGGTCCTCCGGGAGCGACCGTCGTTCGTGGAGGCCGAGGTCGAGAGCGAAGGTTCGTCCGTCCTCATCCAGTGGACACGCGACAGCGCCTATCGGTTCTTCCCTCTCGTCGAGCACTCCGAGCTCGGCCTCGCCCTTCACCCGTTCGACCTCGCGACGAACAAGGTCCTCGCCCTCGTGGGCCGACTGGAGGTCCGGGACTGGGTCGACACGATCCTCTGTCACGAGAGGCTCCAGCGGCTCGGTTTCCTCGCGTGGGCCGCCTGCGGAAAGGACCCCGGATTCAGCCCCGCGGCGATCCTCCAGTTCGCCGCCCGCTCGAGCCGCTACAGCTCCGAGGAGGTCTCCGAGCTCGCTTTCGAGGGCGCTCCCCCGTCGGCGGCCCGACTCTCGCGCGAATGGAAGGAGATGCTCGCCGAGGCGGACGAGATCGTCGCGGCGCTCCCGCCGGAGAAGGCAGGCACGTGCGTCCTCCGCGCGAGCGGCGAGCTGCTCTCCGTTCCGCCGTCAGGCATTCCCGAGCTTCTCGACCGGGGAGAGGTCCGCTTCCACGAAGGACGGCTCTTCGGCGCTTTTCCCCAGCCCGTCGTCAGATGACGACTTCAGAACGAAGGACCCGGACCTGACGCCGGGCTAGTTCACCGGCTCGTCGTCGTCCGCGTCGAGCGTCGGGTCGGCGGCGAGGCGCGGCCTCTCGGGGGCCGGGGGAAGCGTCGCGCCGACGGACTCGTCGAGGACCCAGCGCTCGTAGAGCGTCGCGTCGAGCTCGCGGAGGAACTGGCTCGGCTCGGTGACGACGACGACGCCGTAGCGGTCGAAGGCGGTCAGGGGATGGACGAGCGTCAGCTCGTCCTTCGCGCGCGTCGCCGCGACGTAGAAGAGCCGCCGCTCCTCCTCGAGCCCCTCGGGAGTCCTGCAGGCGCGCAGGTTCGGGAAGCGGTCTTCCTGGAGGCCGATGACGAAGACCGCCTTCCACTCGAGCCCCTTGGCCTGGTGGACGGAGGAGAGGACGAGCCGCTCGTCGTCCTCCTCGCCCGCGACGTTGTCCTCGCCCGCGGGGTCGCCGTAGAGCGTCACCTCCTCGAGGAAGCGGCCGACGTCGTCGTAGGCGAGCGCGAACTGCGCGAGCGCCTCGAGGTCGTCGAGCCGCGCCGAGTGGTTCGGGAACTTCCCCTTCGCGACGTCGGAGTAGCCCCCCTCCTCGACGACGTAGCGGATCGCCTCGGCGGGAGAGGAGACGTACGACGGCTTCCGGAGCGTCTTCATCGTCTCGCGGAAGCGGAGGAGGCCCGCCCGCGCGCCGGGGGGCGCCTTCCCGAGCTCCAGCGCGAGGAACGCCGCGAGAGGCTCGTGGGAGTCGGAGACGGCCTCCCAGAGGACGGCCGCCGTCCTCTCCCCCACCTTCGGCAGGAGCTTGAGCGCCCGCTTGAACGACATCTCGTCCTTCGGGTTCGCGAGGAGGCGCAGGTGCGCGAGGACGTCCTTGACGTGCGCCTGCTCGAAGAAGCGAAGTCCCGAGCGGACCTCGTACGGGATGCCGCGGCGGGTCAGCTCGATCTGGAGCTCCAGCGCCTGGAAGTGGGCCCGGTAGAGGACGCCGATCTCGGCGAGGGCGGTCCCCTCGTCGCGCAGCTCGAGGACCCGCTGCGCGACGAACTCGGCCTGCTGCAGGAGGTCCTTCGCGCCGACGACGGCGACCGGGACGCCGCTCTCGCGCGTCGGGACGAGGGTCTTCTCGTAGCGGCGCGAGTTGAACGCGATCGAGGCGTCGGCGAGCCGGAGGATCTCCGGCGTCGAGCGGTAGTTCGTCTCGAGGCGGTAGACCGCGGCGCCCGGATAGCGGTCGGGGAAGCCGAGGAGCGCCTCGGCGTCGGCGCCGCGAAAGGAGTAGATCGACTGGGCGTCGTCGCCGACGACCATGACGTTCTTCGCCTCCGAGTCCTGCGCGAGGAGGTCGACGATCTCCGACTGGAGGCGGTTCACGTCCTGGAACTCGTCGACGAGGACGGCGCGGAAGCGGAACGCGAGCGCCTTCCTCACCTCCGGGTGCGTCTCGAGGAGCCTCCTCCAGTTCAGGAGGAGGTCGTCGTAGTCCATCGCGTTCGCGAGGACCTTCCGCTCGAGGTAGCGGCGGACGACGGCCTTCACCGGCTCGAGCTGCGAGAGGAGGTGCGGGTAGTCGCGCCCGATCACGGCGTCGAGCTTCTGCCCCGTGTTCGCCGCGAACGAGACGATCCCGCGAAGGAGGTCCCCCTTCGGGAAGCGTCGCTCGGTGATCGGGATGCCGAGGTCCGACGTGGCCGACTCGAGGAGGTCCTTGCTGTCCTCGGCGTCGAGGATCGAGAAGTTCGGCCGGTAGCCGAGGAGCTCGGCGTGGGGACGCAGGAGCCGCGCCCCGACGGAGTGGAACGTCCCGGCCGTCATCCGGGCGAGGTCGGCTCCGAGGAGCCCCTCGACCCGCCGGGTCATCTCCCGGGCGGCCCGGTTCGTGAAGGTCAGGAGGAGGATCGCCTCCGGAGCCGTCCCGTCCTCGACGAGGCGGGAGACCCGGTAGACGAGCGTCCGGGTCTTCCCCGAGCCGGCCCCCGCGACGACGACCGTGGGCCCGTCCGGGGCGAAGACGACCGCCTGCTGCTCGGCGTTCAGCTCCCGCCGGTAGTCGATCCGGTAGCTCCTCGCCGGCGCCGCCTTCCGGAGGACGTAGCGCTTCGGGGCGGGGGGCGGGGCCTCGGCCGGCATCGGGGCGGAGTATCTCGCGCCCGGGACGGGCGGCGACGCGGACCCCTCCGGCCGTCCGCCTCCCGGCGATTCTGGTAGCGTTGCCGCATGAGCAAGCCGATCCCCGAGGGCCTCTGGGAGCTCCTCCCGCTCCTCTTCCGGCCCCACCCCTGGCACGGGATCTCGGTGGGCGACGAAGCCCCCGACAAGGTGACCGCCTACATCGAGATCGTCCCGACGGACCCGGTCAAGTACGAGCTCGACAAGACGACCGGCTACCTGAAGATCGACCGCCCGCAGAAGTTCTCGAACGTCTACCCGTCGCTCTACGGCTTCATCCCGCAGACGTTCTGCGCCGAGGAGAACGCGGCGTTCTGCGCGGCGAAGACGAAGCGCGAGGGGATCGTCGGCGACGGCGACCCGCTCGACATCTGCGTCCTCTCCGAGAAGGACATCTCCCACGGCGACGTCCTGATGGACGTGATCCCGATCGGAGGCCTCCGGATGATCGACAACAACGAGGCCGACGACAAGATCGTCGCCGTCCTCGAGGGGGACGCCGTCTTCGGCCAGCTGCGGGAGATCTACCAGCTTCCGCCGGCGCTCGTCGACCGCCTCAAGCACTACTTCCTCACCTACAAGCAGGCGCCCGACTCGCTCCAGCCGCACCGCGTGGAGATCACGCACGTCTACGGCCGCGAGGAGGCGCACGAGGTGATCCGACGCAGCCGGGCCGACTACGACAAGAGGTACGGCCGGCTCCGGGAGCTCCTGACCGCCGCGCTCAGGGCCTGACGCGCCCGCGCGCCCCGCTCGCATGGAGAGAGACCTCGAGAGCCTCCGCGCGCTCTTCGCCGACCGATACCGGATCGACGGCGAGCTCGGCCGGGGGGGCTACGCGGTCGTCTACCGGGCCCGGAACCTCCGGCTCGAGCGCGCGGAGGCGCTGAAGGTCCTCTCGCCGAAGCGGGGGGACGACGACGACTTCGCCCCGCGCTTCATGCAGGAGGTCCGCCTCGCGGCGGGCCTCGAGCACCCGTCGATCGTCAAGGTCTACGACTACGGCGAATCGGGAGGGGCGATCTGGTACTCGATGCAGCTCGTCGACGGGCAGTCGCTCGCCGTGCGCCTTCGCAGCTCGGGAGTCCTCTCCGAGCCCGAGGCGGCGCGGCTCGCCGTGCCCCTCCTCGACGCGCTCGCGTACAGCCACGGGCGCGGAATCGTCCACCGCGACATCAAGCCCGAGAACGTCCTCCTCGACGGGGACGGCCGCCCGTACCTGACCGACTTCGGCATCGCGAAGTCGGCCGGGTCGCTCGTCAAGACCCAGACCGGCTTCCTGATGGGGACGCCCGCCTACGTCTCGCCCGAGCAGGCGCAGGCGAAGCCGCTCGACGGCCGCACCGACCTCTACGCCCTCGGCGTCACGCTCTATCGGATCGTCTCGGGTCGCTACCCGTTCGAGGCGCCCGACCCGCTCGGGGCCGTCGTCCTCCGGCTGACGGAACCCCCTCGCCCCCTCGCCGACGTCCTTCCCGCGGCCGACCCCGGGTTCGCGGCGATCGTCATGCGGGCGCTCGAGCGCGACCCCGCCCTGCGGTGGGCGTCGGCCCGCGCGATGGGGGACGCCTTCGCCGCCTACCTTTCCGGGAAGCCCGTGGCGATCGGCCGGCCCCGCGCCCCGCCGGTGGCCGCGGGGTCGGCATCCCC
>JAGOBQ010000378.1 GCA_017999215.1 Thermoanaerobaculia bacterium | reverse complement strand
CCTTGAACCGCTCATCGCCCACGGCGAGCGCCTCGTCGACGAGCAGGATGTCCGGGTCGACGTCCGTGGCAACCGCGAAGGCGAGGCGCGTCACCATCCCCGTCGAGTAGGTCCGGATCGGGGCGTCGAGGAACGCCTCCATCTCCGCGAACTCCGCGATCGCGGGCATCCTCTCCAGCGCCTCACGGCGCGAGCGACCGAGGAGCGCCGCCTGCAGGACGACGTTCTCGCGGCCCGTCAGCTCGCCGTGGAACCCGAGCCCGAGTTCGAGGAGGGGCGCCACGCGGCCCTCGACGACGACCCGCCCCGCGGTCGGCTTGCGGACGCGCGCGATGACGCGCAGCAGCGTGCTCTTCCCTGCTCCGTTCGCCCCGACGATGCCCACCCGCTCGCCCGGACGAACGACGATGTCGACGTCGCGGAGCGCCACGAACTCGTTCGCCTCCATGCGGCCCGAGAGGCGGCGGATCGCGTACTCCTTGAGGGAGGCGACGGCCTCTTTCGGCACGGCGTACCGCACCGTGACGCCGTCGAGGCGGATCGCGTCGGGCGCCTCAGCCGCGTCCGGCATAGTCGTCGACGCGCGAGGCGTAGAACCACCACCCCACGGCGAGGCTGAGCGCCGCCGCGAGAACGGAGAAGAGGAGCGTCTTCCACCCCGGGAGCCAACCGTCGTAAAGGGGCGCGCGAAACACCTCGACGAGGTAGGTCATCGGGTTGAACCGAACGAACGGCCGGAACTGCTCCGGGACGACGTCGACAGGGTAGAGGATCGGCGTCAGGAAGAACCAGGGCTGGAGGAGGACGAGGTAGGTCTCCCTCACGTCGATGAAACGGCAGGCGAGCGTGAAGACGACGAGCCCGACCCCCGCGGTAAAGGCCGCTCCGATGACGACGGAGACGGGGAGGAAGAGCCAGGCCGGTCCCGGGGTGCGGCCGGTGGCGAGCGCAATCAGGAACAGCGGGACGAGGCTCAGGAGGAGGTTCACGAGGGCAACGCCGAGCGCCGAGGCGACGAACGCGGAACGGGGGAGATAGACACGTTTCGAGAGTTCGAGGGCGTCGGTCGTCAGGTTTGCCGTGTGCCCCGTCGCTTGCGCGAAGAAGTTCCAGAAGAGCGATCCCGACAGGAAATAGACGGGGTAGTTCGCGACGTGGCCCCGCAAGAGGGCCGACAGGGCGACGGTCAGCGCGGCCATCTGCAGGATGGGGCCGAGGAGCGTCCAGCCAACGCCGAGAGCGGACCGCTTGTACCGCACCTTCAGATCGCGGGAAACGAGCTCTCGAACGAGGTGGCGGAACCGCCAGAGCTCCCGAGCCTCGACGAGGGGCCTCCACCCGGGGGCATCCGAGTCGTATCGCTCGTGGGGCCGATTCCGCTCCATAGAGGCAGACGATACTAACGTCCGACGCGCTCTGCTCGCCCCGCCTTCAATCTGATTGCCGAGGACAGCTCCCGCGCTCGCACGCCGCGCCAAGACCCGATCCCGGGCCCCTCTCGACCGTCTGAAGGGGCCAATCCGCTGGATGCCAGGCTCGCCCAGGAAGGCGCTGCGCACCACACCCCGGCAAGTCCCGGCGCCCCTCCGCCCGGACTGCGCTGGAGCGACGCGAGAGCGTATTCTCGGCCTCATGCTGGCAGCTACACGCTCCCCGGACGAGGTCCGAGCTCTCATCGCATCGGTGCCCCGCTGGTACCACAGGATCGAGCTCTCGCCCGGACTCGTCACCCCGGGCATCAACGACTCCCCCCGCGTCCTGCAGGAGCTCGCGCTCCCGGCCGACCTCAAGGGGGCAAGAGCGCTCGATCTCGGCACTCGGGACGGCTACTTTGCGTTCGAGCTCGAGCGGCGGGGAGCCGACGTACTCGCAATCGACTATTGCGCCGCGGACGAAACCGGATTCGGCGTGGCCAGCGCGATCCTCGGCTCACGCGTTTTCTTCCGGCAGGCGAACATCTACGAGCTTCGGGCTCGCGATCTCGGGACCTTCGACGTCGTCCTCTTCCTCGGCCTGATCTACCACCTTCCCGACCCGATGCGGGCGATCCGCATCGTGCGCGGACTCAGCCGACGCTGGATGTGGCTGGAAAGCCATCTCGGACTGACGGGACCCGAGACGATCGACGGCACACCGATGATGGTCTTCTACCCTCGTGCGACGCTCGGTGGGGACCCCACCAACTACTGGGGCCCGAATCGCGCCTGTCTCCGCGCGATGCTCGAGGAGAACGAGTTCCGAGTCGCCGCCGAAAGCGAGATCGGGAATCGGGGCTTCTTCCGCTGCGAGACGGTCGAAGACGAGCGGCTCGGCAAGCTGGGCCGCCTCGCCTACGGAGGAGACGACCCGAGGAGTCCCGGAAACGCCTCACCTGCTTCGCGGCCTTGACGCCGGCCGCCTTCGCGGCCGCACGCTCGTCCGGGCGACGGCGGTCGGCTCACCGGCCCGGTATGGCCGCCGAATCCCCAGACTCGCGGCTGGTCTGGCCGCGACCCGCGAAATCGATTGCCGCCGGGCGTACGATCTCCTAGCCTCTCACAAGGCCCGTCATGACCGTCACGACGATGACCCCCGAGCCGCCCCCCCCTGCCTGCCCCGGGAAGACCACGCTCCGCTTCACGGGCAACGCCTCCGCCTCGGAGTTCCAGGCCGCGTGCAGGTCTCACGACTACTGGTACCACAGCTTCTACTTCGACAACGGCTTCGAGCAGCGCGGCGACTACGACGTCGGCACCGGAATAGAGGATTACGGCTTTCCGCAGGACATGTCGGGAATGGACGTTCTCGACGTGGGCACGGGGTCGGGCTGGTTCGCGACGCTCTTCGAGCAGCGTGGTGCGCGCGTGACGACCGTAGACGTGAGGGGCTACTGCGACTTCGACGTGTACGGAAGGCCCGGCTACGCTCCCGTCGAGGAGACGAAGGCGAGCCCGGACCTCGTCCTGCCGAGTGGCCAGACCGTCTATCACAGCCCCGTCTCGAAGGGCTTCTGGGTCATGAAGGAGCTCCTCGGCCTGCAAGCGGAGTTCGTGAACGCCCGGGTCTACGACCTTCGGCCGGAGCTCTTCGGCGGTCGCACCTTCGACCTCGTGTTCGTCGGTTCGCTCCTCATGCACATCCGGGACCCCATCGGCGCGCTGAGCGCCGCCCGGTCGGTCTGCCGGGGCACGCTCGTCGCGAACACCCTGCGGCTCGATCCGGCGAGCGACTCGGAGACGACGCCCTTCCAGATCCTGCTTGCGAGCCGGGAGGTCTCCATCAACTGGTGGGCCCCCAGCAGCGCATGCGTGCGAAAGTGGTTTGAGGGCGCAGGCTTCTCGGCCGTCTCGCTCGAAGGAACCGTGACACTGCGACCAGACAGACCCTGGACCGACGAGGGAGGCAACTCGAGCGCCTGCGAGCAGGTTCTCCACCTCGTTCTGGCCCACCCTTGATCGGCGGTCCCTGACGGTGAGCCAGGTCCTCGTTCTCGGCGTTCACCGCTCCGGGACCTCGGTCCTCACGGAGACGGTCGCCCGGCTCGGTCTCTACGCCGGCGGTACGGCGGATCTCGACTCGGGCGACCAGTGGAACGAGAACGGTTACTGGGAGCACCGGGCGATCCGGGCGCTCGACGAGGAGCTCCTCGACCTCGCGGGTACCGACTGGATCGGCGTCACCTCCTTCGAGCCGGAGCAGCTGCCCGAGGCCTCCCGAGCCGAGCTGACGGTTCGCGCCGGCTCGATTCTCGCGTCCCTGGACGCGCACCGCCCCTGGGTCGTCAAGGACCCTCGGCTCTGCGTCCTCCTTCCCTTCTGGCTCCCGTTCCTCGATTCGCCCCTTTTCCTCTTCTCCCTGCGAAGCCCTCTCTCCGTCGCCCGATCGCTCCGCGCCAGGGACTCGCTCCCGATTCCCGTCGGTCTCGCGCTGTGGGAGACGCAGCTCCTCGCGGGGCTCGCGGCGACGAGGGGGAGCAGGCGCACCTCCTTCTGGTACGAACACCTCGTCGATTCACCGGAAGACGAGGCGAGCCGACTCGGCTCCTGGCTGCGTTCCCAGGGCTGCCCCGTCCCGGTGTCGGGTCCCACGAGGGCCGCAACCGACCGGGCCCTCCTTCATCACGAGGCGAACGCGGCCGAGGAGCAGCATCTGCTGCCGCCGGGTCCTCGTCGGCTTCTCGCCGCCCTTCGATCGGGGGAGGCGTTCGACGCCGGGTTCGACATCCGTCCGTCCGAGGACGCCCGCGAGCTGATGGAGTTCGTCGGCCGCGAGGCCAGAACTCGCCGATTTCTCGAGAAGGGCTGGAAGCAGCAAAGAGCGGCTCACGCCGATGCGATCCGGATCCTCGAGGAGATGATCGTCGCCAAGGACTCGTACATCGCCGACCTCTCGAGACACCTCGACAGAACCCGGGATGGCGACGGTTCGAAATAGCCGGGTCGCGGAGAGTCACCCCGCCCCACGAGACGGGTGACTCGCCGATTCACCTGCCTCGCTGCAGCCTGTTCCCTCCCTCCCGACCTCAGAACTGGTGCCGGCGGGGCGGCCTCGCAATCAGGGAAGGATGGCGAGCTTCGGCGGAGGCCCGACGGCCTCCGCCTCGACGACGAAGGCCGGCCGCTTCCAATCCCAGGGATCGCGCAAGTCGCTTTGCCCCATCGGATACCGGAAGGCACCGATGACCTGAATCCCGGCTCCCCAGGCCAGGGCAATAAGGAAGAGCGTCCTTGCCGCCCGTCCGAGCGAGCCCAGGGCGGGCAGAAGGAGCCAGAC
>JAGOBQ010000377.1 GCA_017999215.1 Thermoanaerobaculia bacterium | reverse complement strand
CCACGCCTCGAGGATCGCCTTCCCGGGACTGCCTCCGCTCCTCGCCATCCGACCGCCTCCCTCGCTGCCGCCCCGCGCCGGCGGATTCTGCACGATCCCGCGTAGACTTCCCGCCCGCCGTGCTCCTTCCCGCCTCTCCCGCCGCGATCCGCCGCGCCGCCGCCGCGCTCCGGCGGGGAGAGCCCGTGGCCTTCCCGACCGAGACGGTCTACGGGCTCGGCGCGAACGCCCTCGACCCGGCGGCGGTCCGGAGGGTCTTCGCGGCGAAGGGGCGGCCGGACGACAACCCGCTCATCGTCCACGTGGCGGGCCTCCCGATGCTCCGCGGCCTCGTCCGCTCCCTCCCGCCCGCGGCGCGGGCGCTCGCGGAGAGGTTCTGGCCCGGACCGCTGACGCTCGTCCTGACGCGGACCCGCCGCATCCCCGACGTCGTCTCCGCCGGTCTCCCGACGGTGGCCGTGCGGGTCCCCGACCATCCCGTCGCGCTCGCCCTCATCGAGGCCGCGGGCGTCCCCATCGCCGCGCCGAGCGCGAACCGCTCCGGCCGGCCGAGCCCGACCCGCGCCGCGCACGTCGCCGCCGACTTCCCCGGCCTGCTCGTCCTGGACGGCGGGGCGGCGCGCCACGGCCTCGAGTCGACGGTCGTCTCCCTCGGCGACCCGCCCCGCGTCCTTCGTCTCGGGGCGATCCCCGTCGAGGAGCTTCGCGCCGTCCTCCCCGGCCTCGTCGTGGCCACGAGGACGCGCGCGCGCGCCGAGAGCCCGGGGATGCGGCATCGGCACTACGCGCCGGCGCGGCCGCTCGTCCTCTTTCGGCGCTCCCGTGCCGCCGCGCTCCGCGAGGCTCTCGCCGCGGACCCGAAGGCCCTTCTTCTCTGCGCCGACGCCGACGCGCCGCTCTTCCCCGGCCGGCGGCCCGTCCGGCTCGGAGGGGCGCCGGCGGAGATCGCCCACCGCCTCTTCGACGCGCTCCGGACGGAGCGGCGCGGGAGCATCCTCCTCGCCTACGCCCTTCCGCGGCGGGGCCTCCTCCGAGCGGTGATGGACAGGCTGGAGCGGGCGGCGACCCGCGTCGTCTGAAGCTGCCCGCTCCCCGGGCCTCGCCTCCCGCGCTCCCTCGTCAGTTGGTGCGGCGCTTCAGGACGGCGATGGAGACGTCGTCCCCGATCGGCGTCCGATCCAGGAACGAGAGGACCTCGCCCGAGAGCGCCGCGACGACCTCCGCCGCTCCCCGTCCGGCCGTCCGCGCGAGGACCGAGAGGATCCGCTCGTCCCCGAACTCCTGGCCGCGCGCGTTCCGGGCCTCGGGAAGGCCGTCGGAGTGGAGGACGAGCGACTCGCCCGGCCCCACGGAGCCCGTTTCGACGGCCCAGGCCTGCTCCTCCTTGATGCCGAGCGGGTAGGCGCCCCGGCCGAACCTCTCGACGACGGCTCCGCGCCCGTCGACCCGGAGCATCGGAGGATGCCCGGCGACCGCCACCTCGAACGACCCGTCGGGGCCGAGGAGGATGGCGACCCCGGCAAAGAACTGGCGGGGGCCGGCGACGCGGCAGCTCCCGGCCCGGAAGAGGATCCGGTTGAGCGTCGTCAGGACCGCGGTGGGGGACGCGTCCCGCTCCACCTGGAGCCGCCAGGCGGTGTGGGCGACGGCCATGACGAGGCCGGCGGCCATCCCGTGCCCGGAAGCGTCGCCGAAGAGGACGGCGAGCCGACCGTCGGGGAGGGGCTGGAACTCGTAGATGTCCCCTCCGACCGTGTTCGCCACGCGGTTGAAGGCCCCGAGCTCCCAGCCGGGGACGTCGGGCGGAGAGACGGGGACGAGCTCGGCCTGGAGCTGCCGGGCCAGGACGAGCTCGTCGCGGAAGCGAAGCTTGTCGACGAGCTCGAGGCCGAGGAGGACGAGGAGGAGGAAGAGGCACAGGAGGAGCGAGAGGACCGTCCCGTTCGCGTCGGCGGGCCAGCCCCGGCCGACGAGCTTGAGCGCCGAGAGGAGGACGCCGAGGAGGACGAAGAGGACGACGAGCCGCCGGACCGGCGAGAGGCGGCGCACGAGCCCGTGGAGGAGGGCGCTCACCTTCAGAAGGCCGCGCCGGAACCCGGGCCGCTCTCGCTCGATCGCGTCGCGGTGCTCGGAGAGGAGGACCTCCCGCGCGTCGGCCCACTCGACGGTGTAGAGGTCGGCCACGTCCCGCGAGTCGAGCTTCTCGATCGTCTCGCGGGCGAGGTCCGCCCAGGCGCGGCGGGTTCCCATCTCGCTCCTTGTACGTCCCGCCGGGCGGGAAGTTCAGCCGCGCCGGGTCCCCGGCGGCCGCTCCCCGGCCGCCGGGGACCCGGCAAAGAAAAAGAGGCCCGCGACGCGTGCCGCGGGCCGTCCGGGATCGGGGTCGACGGGATCAGCGGAGGATCTTCCGGACCTCCTCTTCGAGGAAGCCCGGGACGAGGGGCTCGAGCTCGTAGCGGACGCGCGTCGCGGGCTTGCCGATCTTGAGGACCCGGGTCAGGTCGATCGGGGTGCCCGAGATGACGGCGTCGCACGGCGTCTTCTCGATCGTGGCCTCGAGCTCGGCGATCTGCAGCGGGCTGTACCCCATCGCCGGGAGGATCCCCTGCGCGTTCGGGTACTTCTCGTAGGTCGCCTTGATCGAGCCGACGGCGTACGGCGTCGGGTCGACGATCTCGGCCGCGCCGAGCTTCTTCGCCGCGACGACGCCCGCCCCGTAGGTCATCCCGCCGTGCGTGAGCGTCGGGCCGTCCTCGATGACGAGGACGCGCTTGCCCTTGACGAGCTCCGGCTTCTCGCAGGTGGCCGGCGAGTTCGCGCGGAGGACGCGCGCCTTCGGGTTCACCTTCGCGGCCTGCGCCTCGATCGCCTCGATCGCCTTCGGGTCGGCCGAGTCGCACTTGTTGATGACGATGACGTCGGCGCGGCGGAAGTTCGCCTCGCCCGGGTGGTAGAGCATCTCGTGGCCCGGGCGCAGCGGGTCGGCGATGCAGATGTGGAGGTCGGGGCGGTAGAACGGCAGGTCGTTGTTCCCGCCGTCCCAGAGGATCACCTCGGCCTCGCTCTCGGCCGCCTTCAGGATCATCCCGTAATCGACGCCCGAGTAGATGATGAAGCCGCTGTCGATGTGCGGCTCGTACTCCTCGCGCTCCTCGATCGTGCACTTGTGCAGGTCGAGGTCCGCGTAGCTCGCGAAGCGCTGGCAGGCCTGCGCGGCGAGGTCGCCGTAGGGCATCGGGTGCCGGATCGCGACGACCTTCTTCCCGAGCTTCTTGAGGATCGAGGAGACGAAGCGGGTCGTCTGGCTCTTCCCCGCGCCGGTCCGCACCGCCGTGATCGCGACGACGGGGGCCATCGACGGGATCATCGTCCGATCGTTCGAGAGGATCTCGAAGTCGGCCCCGGCGACGATGCAGCGCGAGGCGAGGTGCATGACCGTCTCGTGCGAGACGTCCGAGTAGGCGAAGACGCAGACGTCGATCCGCTCGTCGCGGATCAGGCGCTCGAGGTCGTCCTCCGGGACGATCCGGATCCCGTTCGGGTAGCGCGGGCCCGCGAGCTCGGCAGGGTAGCGGCGCCCGGCGATCCCGGGGATCTGGGTGGCGGTGAACGCGACGACCTCGGTGGCGGGGTCGTCGCGGTAGGTCGTGTTGAAGTTGTGAAAATCCCGGCCCGCAGCGCCGATGATCGCGAGCCGACGTACGCCTTTCGCCATAGAGGGAGTCTCCTTGGGCCGCATTCTAGGCCGCTCCGGAGCCTCCCGGAACCCCCTCGGGGTCGGAGCTACACTTTACACACGATCCTGAGAACCGCTCTCCCGTTCGCGCTCGGGGAGCGGCGCCGCGGGCCGTTCCGGGAGCTCGACGACGAACGTCGAGCCCTCCCCCGGCCGGCTCTCGACGAAGACGTCGCCCCCCATCATCCGGGCGAGGCGGCGCGTGATGACGAGGCCGAGCCCGGTCCCGCCGAAGCGGCGGGTGACCTGGGGGTCGGCCTGCTCGAACGCCCGGAAGAGCCGCCCCACCTGCTCCTCGGTCATCCCGATCCCGGTGTCGGTCACGGAGAAGCGGACGCGCCCCCCCTCGGGCCCTCCGAGGCGCCGCACGCGGAAGGCGACCTCGCCGTCGTGCGTGAACTTGCCCGCGTTCGCGAGGAGGTTCAGGAGGACCTGGCGCAGGCGGGTCGGGTCGGTGACCACCCGCCCCGCCTCGTCCGCCCCCTCCACGACGAACCGGTTGCGGTTTCGCTCCACGAGGGGGCGCATCGTCGTGACGACGCCCGCGAGGAGCGGGGCGAGGTCCGTCTCCTCGACCGAGAGCTCCAGCTTCCCCGCCTCGAGGCGCGACAGGTCGAGGAGGTCGTTGATCAGGCCGAGGAGGTGCCGGCCCGCGGAGTGGACCTTCTCGACGTCCTCCGCGAGCCCCGGGAGGCGGCGCTCGGAGATCTCTTCCATCAGGAGCTCGCTGTAGCCGAGGATCGCGTTCAGCGGCGTCCGGAGCTCGTGGCTCGTCATCGCCAGGAAGTCGCTCTTCGTCCGGTTCGCCTCTTCGGCGGCCCGGCCCGCCTCCTCCGCCCTCTCCCGCTGCCGTTCCGCCTCCGCGAGCGCCCGCTCCGTCCGCTCCTTCTCCTCGCGCAGGCTCCGGGTCCGCTCCTCGCCGACCTCCACGAGCTCGCGTTCGCGCACCTCGAGCTGCGCGCCGCGCAAGCGGTAGCCCGTGCAGGCGACCGCTCGGGCGAACGCCCCGACGACGAGAC
>JAGOBQ010000376.1 GCA_017999215.1 Thermoanaerobaculia bacterium | reverse complement strand
GGCTCTTCACGGCAGCGCCCTGAACGGGAACTGGCGCGCGGATGACGGCGACCACCTCGCATTCGCCCTCGCCCACGAACCGTGGGAGTACTTCTTCGTCCCGGAAGTGAATCGGGCGCACCACGGAGCCACGGTCACGCCCTGGAACGTCTTCTTCTACGACGTCAACCTCGGGCTCTTCGGCTTCGAACCCAGAGGGCACTACCTGCACATGCTGGGTCTCGTCGCCCTCGCGGCCTGGCTCCTCCTGGCCGTGCTGCGGCAGTGGCTGGAGTGGCCTGCGTCGTTGGCGGGGGCGTCGGCGCTTCTTCTCGCGGGGCCCACCGTCCACATCGCGCAGTTCCTGATGGTGGGGCACTACGCGACGGGACTGGTCTTCTGCCTGCTGGCGACGTACGGGTGGGTCCGCTTCGCGAGAGGGGGCCCCGCCGTCTGGCTCGTCCTCGGATCAGCCGCCTATCTGCTCGCGACACTGTGCAAGGAGACCTGCGTCCCGCTGGTCCTTCTCCTTCCCTTCCTGGAGGCCGGGAGCATTCGCCGGCGCCTCGGGGCGCTCGTTCCCTTCCTCGGAATCGCGCTCGCCTACACGCTCTGGCGCTGGACGGTCCTCGGGGTCTTCCTCGGCGGCTACTCTCCCACGGGCGAGGGCTTCAACCCCGTCGAGAGCCTCCGCCAGCTCTCGGGGATTCCCCTGCTTCTCTTCGGGGGAGGCCCGGCCGGAATCCTGGGCGTCCTCTGCCTCGGAGCGGTGTTCCTGTTCGCATGGCTCAAGCGGCGCATCCACGGACCGTCGTCGGTGGCCCTTCTCGTCGCAGCTCTCCTGCCGGTCCTGCCCCTGACGATCCTCCCGGGAATCCGGAGCGCGGATCGCTTCCTCTATTTCCCTGCGGCCGCCCTCGCGGTCGGCATCGCCGTCGTCTGGCCGAGGAGAGAGGATCCTCGCTGGCGGCTCGCTCCTGCCATCGGCCTCCTCGTTCTCCTGGGCGTCGGGCACGAGCTTGAATGGCGCACGATCCGGGGCGAGCTCCGCCGAATGGACGCGTTCTACGGCTTCGCTCTGCGCGCTGACCCGCGAACGGACGGCCTGTTCGTCGAATCCGACCACGGATACTTCATGGGAGTCCTCTCCGACGTGGCAGCGGCCCGGAAGCGCTTCGACGGGAAACCGCCGGAAGGCAGGCTCTTCGTCCTGACCGACACGGCAGCAGCCCTGCCCACGCTTTCCGGAAGCGACTGGTCCGGCCGAACCTACTTCAGGTACGCAGAAGGAGAGATGCGGCCGATGACGCCGGGCGAGCTCTCGGCTGCCGTCGCCGCTCAGCGGGAAGCCCTCCGTCGGGGTCGACAGCGAGAGCTCCGCGTGGCGCTGGCGCGCGAATCCGGGGTTCTGACCTGGGAGTTCGGCCCGTGGGGGGGCGAGTACCAGGTCAACCTCCAGGACGGCGGATTGCGCCTCGCTCGGAAGGGGGCATTCCCCTGGCGCGCGGACGAGGGGATCGAGTTCACCGTTTGCTACGAAGGCGAGGAGACGTGGGTTGCCTGCTCTCCGCGACTGTCCCTGCGTCCCGGGCAGCGCTCGCTGGTCTGGGCCGGGCCCGGCGTCGCGTCCGATCCGCAGACCAGCCCGGCGGCCCGCTGAGCCGCCCGCCGGAGTCGAAGGTTCAGCCTTCGAGCTCGGCCCGGACCCGCCCCGCCGCCGTCCCTCGTCGGGCGAGCCAGGTCACGAGGCGTTCCTCGTCGGCCGGCTTCTCCCAGGCGAACTCGGCTCCCGCCTCGTAGACGAGCCCACGGCCCGCGCTCTTCGCAGGCGAGACCGCCTTGCAGCGCGTGATCCGGATCGGGGCCGCGAGATCGAGGCCTTCGAGGCTCGCGTGAAACGCGTACGTCGCACCAGGTCGGACCGGTCCCGAGAGCCGAAAGCGGACTCCCTCCTTCGAGACGTCCTCCACCTGGACCTGGATCGTCGAACGGATGATGCCCTCGGCCCCTTCCGGGGCCCGGAACCGCGGCGATCGTCTTCTCTCCGGCTTCACGGAAACCTCCGCGCCGGGAACCATTCGGCGTTCCCTGCGCTCCGTCAAGTCAGGACGGAGGCGTCGTCCGACCGTCTATCCAGCGACGGACCGTCCCGGCGTCGGACGGGTCCCGCCAGAGGAACTCCCCCCCTGCCTCCCACCCCGATCGCGAGTCCGGCCCGCAGCGGGTGACCCGGATCGGAGCGTTGACGACGAGCCCCCGCAGGAAGAGCGTGAGGGAGTAGACGGCCCCCGTCTCGAGCGCGTGCCCGAGGAAGAGCCGGAGGCCCCCCGGAGACAGGTTCCGCACGGAGACGGGAGCGAGGCCTCGGACGACCCCGCTCGGTCCCTCGCCGTCGACCTCCGCCCGGTGGCTCCTGCGCCTCTCCGGCTGCATCGACACCTCCCGGTCATCCCGGGTTCTCCCGGGAAAGGTGGGCCCTGCGGGGCGAACGTCAAGGGTACGGCCGTCAGCTGGAGAGGGTTCCGAGGAACCGCGGGTCCTCCCGCCATCCCGGCCGGGAGACGACGTGCAGGTCGAGGAAGAACCTCCTCCCGAACGTCTTCTCGATCTCGAGCCGGGCCGCCGTCCCTGCGTCGCGGATGAGCTGCCCGCCGAGACCGATGACGATCCGCTTGTGGTTCTCCTTGTCGACGACGAGCGTCGCCGACACGCGCGTCATCCCCTTCGTCTCGTCGACGACCCATTCCTCGACGACGACGCCGAGGCCGTAGGGGATCTCCTCGCGCGTCCGCTCGAGGAACTTCTCCCGGATCAGCTCGGCCACGCGCGTCCGCTCGTCGGACGTCGTGACGGTGCCGGCGGGATAGAGGTCGTCCCCTTCCGGCAGGTACTTCAGGAGGAGCTCGGGGAGCCCCTCCAGGCCGTCGCCGGTCGCCGCGGAGACCGGGACGATCTCGTCGAACAGGCCCGTCGCGGAGAGCGCCGCCATTCGAGGGAGGAGCTTCGGCTTGGCGACCAGGTCGACCTTGTTGAGGAGGGCGATCCGTGGCGGCTTCGCCTTGCCGACGAGCGCGAGGGCGTGGCGGTCTCCCGCCCCCTCCGGCTCGGCGGCGTCGACGACGAGGAGGACGAGGTCGACGTCGAGGATCGCCTCCATCGCCTCGTCGAGCATCGCCCGGTTCAGGCGGTGGAGCGGCTTGTGCAGGCCCGGCGTGTCGACGAAGACGATCTGCCCCTCCGGGCGGTCGAGCATCCCGAGGACGCGCCGACGGGTCGTCTGCGGCTTGTCGGAGACGATCGCGACCTTCGTCCCGACGAGGGCGTTCACGAGCGTCGACTTCCCGGCGTTCGGCCGCCCCGCGACGGCGACGGTCCCGGCGCGCCGGCTCACGCGACCCCTCTCGGCCGCGCCACCTTCACCCGGTGGACCCGCTTGCGGTCGGCGTCCTCCACGACGAAGAGGAGCCCCCCCTCCTCGACCTCCTCGCCCGGCCGCGGGATGTGCCCGAGCCTCGCCGAGAGGAGGCCCGCGACGGTGTCGTAGTCGCCCGGCGCGAGGTCGACGTCGAAGAGCTGCGCGATCTCGGTGACCCGGACGCGGCCCGCCACCGTGAACGCCCCCTCGGCGAGCGGGATGACGGGGTCTATGGAGTCCTCGTGCTCGTCGGCGATCTCTCCCACCAGCTCCTCCAGAAGGTCTTCCAGCGTGACGACGCCCGCGACCGCGCCCCACTCGTCGACGACGATCGCCAGGTGCTGGCGACGGCGCCGGAAGTCGGAGAGGAGCGTCGTGATCGTCTGCGTCTCCGGGACGAAGAGGACCGGCCGCGCGAGCGGCCGCGCGTTGACCGGGGGCACCGGCGCTCGCAGCGCCGAGAAGACGTCCTTCACGTGGACGACGCCGATCGGCTTCTCGACGCCTCCCTCCACGAGCGGGATGCGGGTGTGCTTCGTCCGCTCGAAAAGGTCGGCGACCGCGGAGAACGGGAGGTCCGCCTCGGCCACGACCATGTCCGGGCGCGACGTCATCACCTCGCCCACCGTCCGGTCTCCGAAGTCGACCGCCCGCGAGACGAGCTCCTCCTCGTGCTTCTCGAGGATCCCCTCCTCGCGCGCGACGTCGAGGAGCGCGCGGACGTCGGCGTCCTTCTCCGCCTCCTTCTCGGCCGCGGAGACCGGCTCCTCGACCTCGTCCTCGTCGGGCGGGCTGACGAGACGCGAGAGGAGCGGGTAGAGCGGCGTCGCGAAGAGGAGGACGACCGGGATGAGCCACGAGAAATCGTGGAGCAGGTCCTCGGCCCCGCGGCGGGCGACGGCGCGGATGACGAGCGTCTCGACGACGAACCAGCCGAGGAGAATGGAGATCGCCGAGACGAGGAACGGCTCCGGAACGGAGAGTCCGGAGAGACCCGTGCCGAGCGACAGGAGACCCGCGAGGACCGCCCCCTGCGCCGTGAGCCGGACCGCCACGCGCGAGATCAGGACGTTCTCGCGGGCGAGGAGCCGGCCGTACTTCGCCTCCTGGCCTTCGAGGAGCGACCGGCGCCGGATGGCGGAGAGGCTCTCGAGCGCGTGAGCGAAGGCGGAGAGGATCGCGTAGAGGAGGACGAACGCGGCCGAGAGGAAGAACGCGAGGCCCGTGCCGATGGCGAAGTCGGTCACGATTCGTCCTCCGGGACGCCGTCGGGGCCTGGGCCGAAGACACCCGCCACGAGGCGGCGCTGCAGCCGGAACATCTCCCCGCCGTCCGTCTCGTGGTCGTGCCCGAGCAGGTGGAGGACCC
>JAGOBQ010000375.1 GCA_017999215.1 Thermoanaerobaculia bacterium | reverse complement strand
GCCACCCGAAGCCTTCCCAGCCGCCCAGGCGCGAGGGGGGCGAGGAGCGCGGCCGAGGAGGCCAACCGAAAGCCCCGCCTCTCCTGGGGGAGGAGCGCGAGGCTCACCCTCCGCCCCCTCCCGGCCCCGGACCGGCCCCCGGGGGGTTCCTCCGCCGGCCCTCGAGCCTGTCCGCCTCGCGGAGGAGCTGGCGGAGGCCGCCCGCGAAGCCGAGCAGGCCGAGGACGGCCGTGGCCGCGGGGAAGCTCCCGAGCCACTGGTCGAGGAGCCAGCCGAGGCCCCCGCCCGCCGCGAGGCAGGCGGGGAGGACCCAGCCGAAGCTCAGGACGTCGCCGAGGAGGCGGAGGTTCGGGTCGGGCTCCCTCCGCGGCTCGGGCATCGGTTGGTCCCCCACGTTCCTGCGCCCGACCCGCGGTCGCGGAAAACCGGGGGCACCAGGGCTTTGCTGAAAATGTTCTCGGGGAACCCGGACGCCGGGTTGACTTCGTCTTCGTCCCGGTCCCCGAACCCCTCCGCGCGGGCTTTCTTTCTACGGAAGGAGGCAGGATTTCGCCAGCGCGATGAGCGGCTGGGGGAGGACACCGAACGCGAGCGTCCCCGCGAAGCAGAGGCCGACCGCGACGGCCACCGCGGGCTCCTCGCGCCAGCGGACCTCCCCTTCCCCGTCGACCAGGTACATCGCCCGGACGATCCGGAAGTAATAGAAGAGCGAAACGGCGGACATCAGGACGCCGAGGACGACGAGTGCGGGCCAGCCCGCCTTCAGGGCGGCCGAGAAGAGGAGGTACTTCCCGACGAAGCCCGCCGTCGGCGGGATGCCGGCGAGGGAGAGGAGGAAGACGACCATCGCGCCGGCCGCGAGCGGGTTCCTCTTCCAGAGGCCGTTGAAGTCGTCGACGCTCTCCGTCGCGTAACCCTTCGCCTCGAGGAGGACGACGAGGCCGAACGCCCCGAACGTCATCAGGAGATAGGCGGTCAGGTAGAACAGGATCGCCCAGAGGCCGAAGGCCTCGGGCTGGCCCGCGGCGCCCCCCGCCCGGTATGCGAGGAGCCCGAGGAGCGCGTACCCGGCGTGCCCGATCGAGGAGTAGCCGAGGAGCCTCTTCACGTTCGTCTGCATGAGGGCGCCGACGTTCCCGACGACCATCGTGAGCGCCGCCGAGGCCGCCAGGACCGGCGCCCAGTCGTCGGCCCGCGGTCCGAACCCGTCGAAGAAGATGCGGGCGAAGATGGCGTAGGCGGCGAGCTTCGGGCCGACGGCGAAGAAGGCCGAGACCGGCGTCGGCGCGCCCTCGTACACGTCGGGCGCCCAGACGTGGAACGGGGCCGAGGCGATCTTGAAGAGCATCCCGCACGCCACGAGGACGACGCCCACCATCAGGAGCGTCGAGCGGGGTGCCGCCTCGAGCGCCGCGGAGACGCCGGCGAGGGAGAGCGTGCCGGTCGCGCCGTAGACGAGGGAGAGCCCGTAGAGGAGGATGCCGGAGGAGAACGCCCCGAGGACGAAGTACTTCGCCGCGGCCTCGACCGACTTCGCCTCCTGCTTGAAGTAGCCGGCCAGGACGTACTGCGAGAGCGCCATCAGCTCGAGGGCGATGTAGATCGAGACGAGGTGCGTCCCCGACGCCATGAACATCATGCCGACGGTCGTCAGAAGGAGGAGCGCGTAGTACTCGCCTCCGGGGTACGGCGAGGTCCCCACGAAGCGGAGCGAGAAGAGGATCGTGACCGCGGCCGCGAGGAGCGTCAGGACCTTGAAGAAGATCCCGAAGCCGTCGAGGGTGAACATCCCGCCGAAGGCCGCGCGCGGGAGGCCGCCCGCGAAGTGGACGGCCACCGGGACGAGCGCCGCCGTGACCGCCAGCGACGCGAGCGACGCCCAGGCGAGGGCCCTCTCCCTCTCCCGCTTGACGACGGCCGCCCAGAGGAGGATCCCGAGCGCGAGCTCGGAGAGGACCAGCTCGGGCAGGATGACCAGGAGGTCGGAGAGCGGGAACGGGAGGGCCACCGGTCAGTTCCCCCTGGGAGCGGCCTCGGGGAGGGAGGCACCGGCCGGGACGACGGCGGTGGCGGACGGGACCGGCGCCGCCGGCGCCGCGGCGAGCGCGGCGGCCACGGCCGGCGGGGCCCCCTTCGCCGCGTCGAGCGCCGCGACGATCTTCGCCGAGGCGGGGGCGGTCATCGCGAAGAACGGCTTCGGGTAGACGCCGATCCAGACGCAGCAGACGATCAGCGGGGCGAGCGTCAGGACCTCGCGAAGGTTCACGTCCTGGAGCGTCTTGTTCTCCTCGTGCTTCAGCTCGCCGAAGAAGACCCGCTGGTAGAGCCAGAGGAGATACGCCGCGCCGAGGATGACGCCCACGCCGGCGAAGAGGGCCCACTTCCAGTCGGCGAGGAACGCGCCGACGAGGATCGTGAACTCGCCGACGAAGCCGTTCAGCAGGGGGAGCCCGAGCGAGGCGAGGGCGATGATCATGAAGAGCGTCGCGTAGATCGGCATCACCTGCGAGAGGCCGCCGAAGTCGGCGATCTGCCGCGTGTGCCGCCGCTCGTAGATGATCCCGACGAGGAGGAAGAGCCCGCCGGTCGAGAGGCCGTGGTTGATCGACTGCAGGACGCCCCCCTGCATGCCCGCGTTGTTCAGGGCGAAGAACCCGAGCATGACGAACCCGAGGTGGGCGACCGAGGAGTAGGCGACGAGCTTCTTGATGTCCTTCTGGACCATCGCCACGAGGGAGCCGTAGAGGATCCCGACGATGGCGAGGACCACCACCGTCAGCTGAACCCAGCGGGTGGAGGCGGCCGACGGGAAGATCGGGAGCGAGAACCGCAGGAACCCGTACGTCCCCATCTTGAGGAGGACGCCCGCGAGGATGACCGAGCCCGCCGTGGGCGCCTCGACGTGCGCGTCGGGGAGCCACGTGTGGAACGGGAACATCGGCACCTTGATCGCGAAGCCGAGGAAGAACGCCCAGAAGAGCCAGAGCTGCAGGTCCGCCGGGATCTGCGGGGCGATCGCGTGGAAGTGGAGGATGTCGAAGCTCGGAGCGTTCCCGAGCCCCTTCCACCAGAGGAACCCGGTCGTGTTGAAGAAGTAGAGGGCGATGATCCCGACGAGCATGATCACCGACCCGAAGAGCGTGTAGAGGAAGAACTTGATCGCCGCGTAGAGCTTCCTCGGCCCTCCCCAGACCCCGATGAGGAAGTACATCGGGACGAGCATGACCTCCCAGAAGACGTAGAAGAGGAAGAAGTCGAGGGCGCAGAAGACCCCGATCATCCCCGTCTCGAGGAGGAGGAGGAAGATGTAGTACTCCTTCTCCCGCGTCTTCACGGCCGTGTACGACGCGTAGATCGAGATGACGGAGAGGAGCGTCGTCAGGAGGATCAGGAGGGCCGAGATCCCGTCGACGCCGAGCGAGTACCTCACTCCGAGCGAGGGGATCCAGGAGAGGTCCTCGCGGAAGAGGAACTCCGCCGACTCCCGGAAGCCGCGGGCGAACCAGAGCGGGAGCGAGGCGAAGAAGGTCAGCCCCGCCACCGCCGTCGCCAGGGCCTTGATCGGCCCGGTCTTCTCCCGCGGGAGGAAGAGGATCGCCAGCGCCCCGGCCGTCGGGAGGAGGATGAGGAGGGAGAGGAGTCCGTTCATTCGGCGTCCTTACACGTCACGCGAAGATGATGTAGATGCAGACGAGGGCGAAGACGCCCGCGGCCATCCCGAATGCGTAGTTCTGCGTCTGGCCCGACTGGAGCTTCCCGTAGCCCTTCCAGGCCGCCTGGAAGCTGTCGCCGACGCCGTTGACCGCGCCGTCGACGAAGGTCTTGTCGAACCAGTTCGAAACGTGGGAAAGCCCCACGGTGAGGTGGCGCGTGCCGTTCACGACGCCGTCGACGACGCGGGCGTCGATCTCCCAGAGGAGACGCCCCCCCTTCTTGACGAGCCCGTTCACGAAGACCGCCTCGTACGCCTCGTCGACGAAGTACTTGTTCCGCACCCAGCGATACGCGTTCGGGAACGCGGCGACGACCTTCGCCGGGAGCGCCCAGGGCGCCGGACCCTTGTAGAAGAACGTCGTCGCCAGGAGGATGCCGAGGCCGGCGATCGCGATCGAGCCGAACATGAGGCCGTACTCGAGCGCGTGCGACGCGTGGTGCGGGTGCGGCGTCCAGTCGGGCGGCAGCGCCGGGAAGGCCGGGTGGAGGAACGCCTCGAAGCGGTTCCCGCCGGGAACGATGAAGTTCGGGATGCCGACGTACCCGACGACGACCGCGCCGACCGCGAGGATCCAGAGGACGACCGTCATCGTCGCCGGAGACTCGTGGACGTGGTCCCACGTCTCCTTCGGCCCCCGGTACTCGCCGAAGAACGTCATCTTGATCAGGCGGAACATGTAGAAGGCGGTCAGGCCGGCCGTGAGCGCCGCGAGCGCCCAGAGCCACGGGTGCCCCTGGAGGAAGGTCTCGCCGAGGATCAGGTCCTTCGAGAAGAAGCCGGAGAGCAGCGGCACCCCCGCGATCGCGAGAGTCGCGATGAGCATCGTCCGGTACGTGTGCGGGATCTTCGAGCGGAGCCCGCCCATCGCCGTCATCTCCTGCTCCCCCGAGAGGGCGTGGATGACGGAGCCCGAGCCGAGGAAGAGGCAGGCCTTGAAGAAGGCGTGGGTGAAGACGTGGAACATCCCCGCCCCGAACGCGAGGACGCCGCAGCCGAGGAACATGTAGCCGAGCTGCGAGACGGTCGAGTACGCGAGGACCTTCTTGATGTC
>JAGOBQ010000374.1 GCA_017999215.1 Thermoanaerobaculia bacterium | reverse complement strand
GCGCCGCCCCCTCGAGCTCCTCCACGACCTCGGCCACCGCCCCCCCGCCGAGGAGCGCCGCCCGCTCCGCGGCCAGGGCGGTGTACCCCTCCTCCACGGCGGCCGCCCGCCGCTCCTGTTCCGTCCGCGTCGCCTCCGCCGCGCTCCGCGTCGATTCTTCCGCCGAGAGAAGCGGCGCGAGCCGACCGGCCTCGGCCGTCGCGCGCTCGCGCTCCCCGTCCCGCGCGCGCCACTCCGCGACCCGCAGCTCCCAGAGCGCCGCCAGGCCCGCCGGGTCGCTCGCCAGGAGGCGCGCCGCCTCGGCGTCGTCCGCGACCAGACGGTCCAGCTCCTCCCGGAGGAGCCGTTCCTTTTCCTCCTGACCGTCGATCCGCGTCGCGAGGACGGCCCTCCGCGCGCGGATCTGCTCCAGCTCCCTCTCGGCCTCCCGCACCGCTTTCGCGGCGGCCTCCGCCGCGCGCGCCGCTGCGTCGCGCCGGCCCCGCGCCTCCTGAGCCTCCCGCTCGAGGGCGGTCGCCCGCTCCTCCTCGCGGTGGAGCGCCCCCTGCCGTTCGCGGGCACCGGCGAGCGCCTCCCCGATGCGATCGAGCGCCGCGACCGTCTCCTCGGCGGTCGCCGGAGCTTCGCGAAGCGGCGTCCCGGCCGGAAGCTCCCGACCCTTCGCTTCCCATTCCGTCCGCAGCCTCGCGAGGGACCGGCGGGCCTCGTCGCCCGCCTTCGCCGCCTCCTTCGCCTTTCTCTCCGCGGCCTTCGCCGCCTCGCCGTGCGCGGCCCCGGCCTTCGCACGCTCCCGGCCCTCCCCGAGGAGCGCCTTTCGCTCCGCGTCGAGCGCGTCGGCCCGATCTGCCGGGGCCGCCCCGCCGGCACCCCACGGGTGCTCCGGCGAGCCGCAGAGCGGACAGGGCTCTCCCGGCACGAGCGTTGCGCGCTGCGCGGCGAGACCTCTTTCGGCGAGCGCCCTCTCACGCGCCGCGGCGACCTCCGCCGCCCGCGTCTCGAGCTCGTGCGCCTCTCGCTCGGCCTCGGCCGCCGCCGTGCTCTCCTGCGCCGCCCGCTCCGTTTCCGCGAGGACGCTCTTCTCCGCCTTCGCGAGGCGCGCGAGCTCGTCCGCCGTCGCCGCGGCGAGCGGTTCGAGCGCGGCGAGCGCCGCAACTTCCCGGCCGACTTCCGCGAGAGCGGCCGAAATGCGGCCCCTCTCGATTCCGGCCGACGCCTCCTCGGCCGCCCGGGCCGCCGTCTCGGCGTCCGTCAGCGCGCCGCCGGCCTTCGCCTCCTCCCCGGCGAACCGCGCCGCGGAGGACTTGAGCTCCTCCTCGCGCGCCGCCGCGGCATCGGCGTCCCGCCGCGCGCGCTCGAGCTCCTCCCGACCGCGCGCGAGGGCACCGAGGCTCCGCTGCGTCGCGTCCCAGCCGCGGACGAGCGGCTCGTCGGCGGCTCGTTCCGCGAGCCAGGTCTCGGCGCCCGCCCTCGCGCCCCGGGCCGCGCGGAGCTCGTCGTCGAGGCGCGCCGCCCGAACTCTCGCCGCCTCGAGCTCCTCCCGCGCTTTCCGGACCTCCGCAGCGAGGCGCGACCGCTCGTTCTCCTTCTCCGAGAGCCGCGTGTCGAGGACGCGCGCCGCGTCGACCTCCGGGGCCCGTTCCTCCCGCCGGGTGCGGGCCGCGGCGAGCGCGTCCTCGGCCCGTCGCTTCGCCTCGACCGCCCCTTCTTCTGTGCGGGCCTTCTCGTCCGCCGCCTGCCGCGCTGCGTCCTTCGCCTTCGACGCGTCCGCCGCCTCCCGCTCGCGCTCCTCCGCATCCGTCGCGAGGCGGACCGCCTCCTCGAGCCGGCGCCGCCGGGCGTCGAGGGCGGCCGTCTCCTCCCGAAGGCGCGCCACCTCCACCTCGCGCTCCTTCCGGGCCACCGCGTCGAGCGGGGCAAGACGGTCGAGCGCCGCCTGCATCGCGTCGAGGCGCGCGCGCACGTCCCGCGCCCGCTCGAACGCCCGCCTCGAGAGCTTCGAATAGATCTCCGCCCCGGTGATCTTCTCGAGGAGCTCCGAGCGCTCCTTCTCCTTCGCCCGGAGGAAGGCCGCGAAGTCTCCCTGCGCGAGGAGCACCGCCTTGCGGAACTGCTCGAACGTAAGCCCGAGGACCTCGGCCACATGCGCCTCGGTCTCCTGAACGCCTTCGGCGACCCGCTCCTCGCGCCCCGCGTCGAGGCGCGAGAGCACCCGCGAGGCGTTCTGGAACTTCCCTCCGGGGAGGCGCCGCGCGCGGCGGACCTCCCAGCGCGCACGGTAGCGCCGTCCGTCCGCGCCGACGAAGTCCGCCTCGGCGAAGCCGTCGCCCGCCCCGCGGCGGAGGAGGTTCCGGGGGTCCTGGGCCGTGAGGGTCTCTTTCGCCGTCCCGCCCACCGGCACGTCGAGGGTCCCGGCCAGCGCGCCCCGCGGCGTCTGGCCGAAGAGGGCGAGGCAGAGGACGTCGAGGAGCGTGCTCTTCCCCGAGCCGGTTGGCCCCGTGATCGCGAAGAGCCCGGCGCCCGCGAGCGGCGGCCTCTCGAAGTCGACCTCGAAGAAACCCGCGAGGCTGGCGATGTTCTCCCCCCGGATCGCGAGGACCTTCATCGCTCCTCCTCCACCTCGGCCAGGAGGACGCCGAAGGCCGCGAGGAGCTCCTCCGACGGCTCGCCCCCGTGCTCCCGCGCGTGCTTCATCCGGAAGACCTCCGTCGGCGACACCTCTTCGAGCGTCCGGCCGGCCTCTTCCGCCGAGGCCTCTCCGTCGCCGGCGAAGTGCGGGTCGATCCGGAGGAGGCGCACGGCCTTCCCCTCGACCGCCGCCTCGATCGCGCTCTTCCAGAGCGGCTCGTCCGGCTCGCGCAGGAGCCGCACCTCGAGGAACGCCCGCCGGTCGGGGCCGGTGCGCCCGGGGTCGGCGTCGGCCGGCAGCGCCGCGAGAAGGGGCAGCAGATCGGCGAGTCGCGCCGGCCCCTCGGTGGGAATCCGCAGGATCGGCACGTTCCGCGGCACGTGGATCTCCTCGATCCGCGCATCCCCCGTCTCCCCGATCTCGACGAGAACGACCTGGTGCCGGTAGTCCGCCTCGCTCAGCGCGAGCGGGATCGGCGAACCGGCGTATCGAACGTTCTCGCGCCCGCCCACGGTCTGCGCGAGGTGGAGGTGCCCGAGCGCGACGTAGGCGGCCTCCGCGTCGAAGGCGTCGTGCGGCACCGCCTCGAGGTTCCCCTTCTGGATCTTCCGCTCGCTCAGCTCGCTCAGCCGCGTCCCCGCCGCGTAGAGATGCCCCGTCAGGATCACCGCCTCGCCGTCGCGCCTCTTCTCCTTCGCGGCTTCCATGGCCGCGGCGTAGACCGCGGCGAGCCGCCTCGCCCGCGGGTCGACGAGCGCCCCTTCTTCCTCGGCCGCCTCGCCGTCGAAGCCCGACAGGTCCGCCGGCCGCAGGTACGGCACCGCCGCCACCCACGCCCGTCTCACGCCTTCGCGGTCGACGAGCGGGACGAGGAGCCGCCCGGCGTCCAGCTTCCCGTCGCGGCGCGGCAGCTCACCCACCACCGTCACGTCGAGCGCGGCGAGAACCTCCCGCGGCGCCTCCAGCCGCGCCGCCGAGTCGTGGTTCCCCGCGATCGCGACGACCTGCAGCCCCCTCCGCCGCCGCCCCGCCTCGACGAGGAACCGATACCACCGCCGCTGCGCCGACGCGGGCGGGTTCGCTCCGTCGAAGACGTCGCCCGTCACGAGGAGGGCGTCCACGTCGCGCTCGGCGATCCGGTCCAGCAGCCACGCGAGGAAGGCCCCGTGCTCCTCCTCGCGGCTCGCGTCGTGAAGCGTGTGTCCCAGGTGCCAGTCCGACGTGTGGAGGAGCCTCATCGGGTACCTCTCTGCGCCACCGTGGTGGTCTTCGTTGAGGATACCGTCGGGGATCGGACGGACGACGTCCCACCCTCGGACACCGTTCGACCGACCCCGGGTGCGACATTGACCGTCGAAGGGAGATCGACATGGAGACCCTGATCCTCCTCGGCCTCCTCGCCCTCCGCGTCGGCGGCTTCCTTCGGGGTTCCGCCGGCGAGCTCAAGGGCCGGCTCGAGTCAGAGGCGAGGCCCGGGCTCGTCTGGCAACATTCCCCGAAGGGCGGCCTGCCCGGAACGGAACGACTGGATGAAGATCGTCTTCGACCCGGACTTCGACGGCGGCGCCTGGCCGGGGCCGCTCGAGGGGCGCACGGCTTCGGCTGGTGAGGCGTGGGTCGGGGAGGCCGGGCTCCTCGGCCTCCTCGAGACGTCCCTCGGCCTCGCGGGTCCGCCCATCCCTTCCTCGCGGCGGGTCGCGGCCCTCGTGCCCGCCGTCCGCGGCACCGAGGGCTTCTGGAGCGCCTCCGCCTCGATCGACCCCCTCAGCGTCTCCCGCCGTCTCCTTGCCTGGCGGGACTTCCTCTTCGTCCAGGGCTGGCGCGGAGAAGAGGTCCCCGGCGCTCCGCGCCTCGAGGCCCTCGCCGCCGTGACCCGCGACGCCCTCCCCGGGTCGGTGGACCGGCTGCTCGCCGTCGCATCGGACCTCGCGGTACGCTCCGCCGACGTCGCCGAGCTGCGGCTCCTCGCGGAGGCGGCCTCCTTCCCGCCAGCCTGGCGGTACCTCTTCGGCGCGCTCGCACGCCAGGGCGCGCGAATCACGGCGACGCCTCTCGTTCCCGTGCCTGCCTCGGGCGACCTCTCGGCAGCGCGAGGGCCCGACTTCGTCCCCGCGGGCGACGGCTCGCTCCAGCTCGTCCGTCCCGCC
>JAGOBQ010000373.1 GCA_017999215.1 Thermoanaerobaculia bacterium | reverse complement strand
GCCGACGTCGCCGACGGCGCGCTGGATCACCCCGGGGAGGCCGGTCGTGTCCGCGAGACCGTCGACGAAGTCGAGAAGGGACGAGACGTCCGAGAAGGCTGTATGGGACGACGGGCTGATGCAGTCCTTCCCGACCGGCACGTGCCGGATCCTCGAGACCTCGGGTGTCACCTTCGCCGCCGGGAGGACGCCGCCGAGACCCGGCTTGGCCCCCTGCGAGAGCTTGATCTCCACGGCGCGCACCCGCGCGCTCGCGACGTTCTCGAGGAAGCGCTCCATGGAGAATCGGCCGGCCTCGTCGCGGCAGCCGAAGTAGCCCGTGCCGATCTGCCAGACGATGTCGCCGCCTTTCCGGTGGTAGTCGGAGATGCCCCCTTCGCCGGTGTTCTGCATCGCCCCCGCGAGGGCCACGCCCCTGTTGACGGCCTCGACCGCGGCGTGGCTCAGGGAGCCGTAGCTCATCGCCGACGTGTTCACGAGGCTCGTCGGCCGGAACGCGTGGCGGCGTCCGCGCGCCCCGCCGAGGACCTTTGCGGCGGGAAGCGGGTGGCCGGGGTCGTACCCCTCCTCGCCCGGGACGGGCGAGTGGAGCGGGAACGCGGAGTGTCGGACGACGATGTATCCCGTTTCCTTCTCGAGGTCGTTGTCCGTCCCGAACCCGAAGTAGCTGTTCTCCTTCTTCGCCGACGCGTAGATCCAGCGGCGCTGGTCGCGGCTGAAGGGGCGTTCCTCGTCGTTCCCCGTGACGATGTACTGCCGGAGCGGCCCTCCGAGCGCCTCGAACCAGTACCGGAAGCGGCCGAGGACCGGGAAGTTCGAGACGATCGTGTGCGTCTTCTGGACGCGGTCGTGGACCGCGATCGCGACGAGAACGAGGAGCACGGCGCCGAGAACGACGAGTCCCGTCATGGTTCCCCCCTCGCGCGCCGGCCGACGCGCTCGATCTCCGGGTTGGCTCGAGGGGGCGAGGCTAGCACCGCGAAGGGCTCGCAGAGGAAGGTCCGCGGCGCCCGGGTGACGGCGGACACGCCCCGGCGGCCGGTTGCGTCGTCCGTTCGCCGAACAGGGCCGCTCTGAATTACCCTCCCGCCATCGACCCGAACGAGGAGGTCCGGAAGATGAGGCAACGGCTGTCTGCCCGACGCTATCGGGGCATGGGAGCGGCGCCCGAGCGCGACGGCGCGGTCCTGGTCGCTGGCGAGAGGAGGCCCCGATGAGCGGCTCGGTGCGGGCGCTCCTCGAGAAGCTCGGCTCCCTCGTGCCGGGCTACGCGGGCTACGCCGACCGCGAGACGCGCCGGGAATGCGACCAGGTGCTGCGGCTCGCCGTTTCCTCGCGCCTCGGCGCGGCGCGCGCCGCCCTCGACCGGAAGACGGTCGACTGCGCCCGGACGGGCCGGCTCGACCTGCTCGAACCGCTCGACTCGCTGTCCCGACGGGTCGCGGCGCTCGCGGACGCGCTGCGGCACGCCCCCGCGGGCTACGCCGCGCTCTTCGACGCGGCGACCGTCGACGCGGCCCAGCTGGACCGGATCTACGCGTTCGACCTCGAGGTGCGGGAGGCGGGCGAGCGGGTCTTCGACGCGGCGGAACGGCTTCGGGCCGGCGTCGACATCGAGGGCCTCGAACCGTTGGCCGCGGCCGTCTCGGCCGCGGAGGAGGCCCTCCGGCGCCGCGGCGAGGTCCTGCGGGAGGTGAGGTGATGCCCGACCTGGCCGACGTCCTCGAGCTCGTCGACGCGACGGGCGACCTTCTCGCTGCGCGGGTCCCGGCCGAAGGGCCCGCCGTCATCCGCTGGGGCTCCCAGCTCGTCGTCCGCGAAGGGCAGAGCGCGCTCTTCCTCCGCGACGGGCGCGCGATGCAGCTCTTCGAGCCGGGGAGGCACGTCCTGACGACGCAGAACGTGGCGGGGCTGACCGGGTTCGTCGCCGGCCTCGCCTACGGCGGGGAGACCCCGTTCCGCGCCGAGGTCGTCTTCGTCGGGCGTCAGCTCTTCCGCGACCTCCGCTGGGGGACGCCCGAGCCGGTCTACATCCCCGACCCGGTCCTCCTGCAGGTCCCGGTGCGCGCGAACGGGCGCTTCGCGATCCGCGTCGCCGACCCCGCCCTCTTCGTCCCGAAGGTCGTCGGGACGCGGCCGGCCTTCCGCCAGCGCGACCTGGAGGAGTTCCTGCGCGCGCAGTACCTCGTGTCGGCCCTCACCGACGCCCTCGCCTCGCTCGGCAGGCCCTTCGTCGAGCTGCCGCGGTTCACGCGCGAGCTCGGCACGGGCGTGCGCGCGATCCTCGGTCCCGAGTTCGCCGCGCTCGGCCTCGAGCTGACGGACCTCTCCGTCAACTCGGTGACGACGACGGAGGAGATCCAGGCGACGCTGAACGGGAACGCGAAGATCGCCTCGGAGGCCTTCGCGAAAGCAAGGGGGACGCAGTACGACCTCCAGGCGCGGGCCGCCGGCGCGGAGGCGCTGAGGAAGGCCGGGACGAGCTACCGCGAGGTCGGCGCGACCGACGCGCTGAAGGAGCTCGCGGCGAACGTGGGAGAGGGGGGCGGCGGCTCGGCGCTCGACGCCGGAGTCTCGCTCGGTGCCGCGATGCTCGTTCCCCAGATGATGCAGGGGATGCTGAAGCCGGAGGTCGTGTCGGGCGGCCCGGCCGCGCCGGCGGCGGAAGAGGTCGATCCCGTCGCGCGCCTGAAGCAGCTCAAGGAGCTCCTCGACCTCGGAGCGATCACGCAGGAGGAGTACGACGCGAAGAAGGCCGAGTGGCTGAAACGGCTCTGAGCGGCGGACGGAGGAGATGAGCGTCGGGCTGCCGCGCGTCCTCTTCCGGACGAAACGCGGGCTCTGCCCGTCGTGCGGCGTCCCGCTCGAGCTCGACGAGGACGCGCCGGAAGTGACGTGCCGCTTCTGCGGGGCGCCGGCCGTCCTCGAGAGGCGCCTCCGGAGGGTCGAGCCGGAGGTCGACGGGGCGCCGCTCCGGCTCTACCTCGACGCCGCCTCGGCCGAGGCGGGAGGCGACCCGGCGGCGACGCCCTGGGTGAGGTCGAAGGGATTCCGTGAGGCGGTCGTCACTCGGACGCTCTGCCCGGGCTGCGGCGAGGCGCTCGAGTGGCGGGACGACGCCGAGAGGGTCGACTGTCCCTCGTGCGGCACCGACTGCCGTCTCGAGCGTCGCCTCCAGGCACCGCCTCTCGACCCGGCGCGCGGCATCCCGCGGCGGCGCGTCGCGAGCGACGACGCGGCGGCGGACGACGACGACCCTCGAACGGAGCAGCTCGTCTGGCGCGTGGTGAACGAGGAGGACCCGCGGAGGCGGTTCGCGCTCGCGCTCCGCTTCGAGGAGTGGCTCTTCGTCAACGCCACCGCCGCGCGCCTCCTGCCGTCGCTCCTCCGCGTCCTGTGCAATGCGGAGCCGGCGCTCCAGGTGGCGATCGCCGACCTCGTCGGGAAGCTCCTCTGCGAGGGGAGCGCCGCGCTCCGCAACGCGACGCTCCGGGCCATAGAGCCCTTCGCCTTCGAGCGGGTCGTCCCGCCGACGCTCCTCTTCGCGCTCGGCCTCGGCGACGGCACCTCTCTCAAGCTCCTCCTCGACGCGGCCGAGCTCGCCCACCGGCGCGGCGACGACGACGCGGCGACGACGGCGCTCCTGGCCGTGAACTGGATCTTCCAGCGGAACTACCCGCACCACGCCGTGATGGGAGAGATCCTCCTCCACCGGATGCTCTACCTGAGCGGGCCGCCGCTGGCGTTCGCGCTCCTCCTCGCGCGACGGCGAGTCACCGGCACCGGCTTCCACTACGCCGCCGAGACGCTCCTCTCCTTCCTCGACGAGGCCGCCGTCGAGCGCCCCTCGCTCGTCCCCGAGCTCGCGCGCTGCTTCTACGTCGGGCTTCCGAAGGACGAGGGCGAGGCCCGCGCGCGGATGGCCTTCTTCGCCACGCTCCGCTCGGCGGCCGCGCGCGAGGCCGCGCTCCGCGAGCACCTCCTGCCGCCGGAGGAGGCGCCCGACGCCCTCTACGCGGAGATGGCCGCGCTCTTCCTCCCGCTCGCCTCCGACCCGGCCCTCTCCGCGGCGGCGGAGCTCGCGCTGAAGAGGCTCGTCGAGATCCCGCGCGTGGTCCCGGCCTGCGTCCACGCGCTCGTCGCGGAGCGCGGGCGCTCGCTGCCGCACGACGTGCAGCGGGCCTACCTCAGAGCCGTCCCGGAGACGCCGCACCTGACGTGGGACGGGCTCCCGTACGGGGAGCCCGAGCAGGAGGCGCCGCTCGCGCCCGAGCTTCAGGCGCTCCTCGATCGGTGGAACGAGGACCTCCGCCGCGCGGCGGACGCGGTCGACGCGGCGCGGGCGGCGTTCCGGGAAGGGAGGGCGGAGGTCGCCGGCTTGGAGGTCCCGCTCTTCGTAGCCTGAGAGAGGCGCCGCGCGAGCCGGGACGGACGGCGAGCCGGGACCTCCCGGACGCAGGAGCGCCCGGCTCTCGCCGGGCGCTCCGCACACTCGGTGGATGAGGCGCCGGAGGGCCGCGCCTCAGCGCGTCACTTCTTCAGCCACTCGTCCATCCAGCCGAGCACGGTTTCGTGCCACTGGAGCGAGTTCGCGGGCTTGAGGACCCAGTGGTTCTCGTCGGGGAAGATGAGGAGCTTGCTCGGGATGCCGCGGCGCTGGAGAGCCGTGAACGTCGAGAGCCCCTGCGTGTAGACGACGCGGTAGTCCTTCTGGCCGTGGATGACGAGCGTCGGGGTCTTCCAGTTCTTCACGTAGTCGATCGGGTTGTGGTGC
>JAGOBQ010000030.1 GCA_017999215.1 Thermoanaerobaculia bacterium | reverse complement strand
GAGGTCGTCGGCGGTCGTGCCGCAGCGGCGTGGCGTGCCCTCGACGGCGGTCGGGAGGTCGGGCCCGACCTGCGCGGCGCTCTTGACGCCGAGCGAGGAGACCGAGTGGCAGACGAAGCAGCCGGTGGAGACGAACCAGGCGCCCGGCCCGTGCTTCATCCGCTCCTCCTCGGCGATCTCCTCGGGGGTCTGCGGGTCGGTCCGCGGGACGCCCGGCCGGTACGTCGCCGGGACGGGCGCGCGGCGCCACGAGAGCGTCAGGGCGGCGAGGGCCTGGGCCTCCTTCGTGCCGAAGCCGAAGGCGGGCATCACGGTGTCGGGGACGATCTCCTTCGGGTTCTTGAAGTGGGCGACGTGCCAGGCGAAAGCCGTCTTCTGCCCGCCGAGGCGGCTCATGTCGTACTGCTCGGCGGCCTTGTCGCCGACGTACGTCAGGTCGGGGCCGATCGTGCCGCCCCGCCCGTTGACGACGTGGCAGGCCCGGCAGCCCTTCTCGTTGACGAGCTTCTTGGCGAGGTTGATGAGGTCGGCCCCCTTCGTCTCGCGGTCGTACCGGTGGCAGACGTTGCAGTTCATCTGCATCAGGGCGGCCTTGTCGCTTCCCTGGAGCGAATACGCCTCTCCCATCGCCTTGCCGAGGACGGGCTCCTCCCAGAAGTGGATCGGGCCGTGGGCCTTGTCGCTCTCCACGGCCCAGCCCTGCCCGCCATGACAGGCCGTGCAGCCGTAGTCCTCGACGGGGTGGGTCCGGAGGGGCTCGGCGGGGTGGGTCTTCCAGGGGTGCTCGGCGTCCTCGAAGCCCTTCCAGAGGATCCCCTGGTGGCAGGTAATGCAGCGGTCCGCGCGGCCGAGGTCCTTCACCCAGATCTGCTTCATGCCGGCCGGGACGGTCGCGGCCTTCTCCTCGCCGAGCTTCTCGGCGACCATCTTCCGGAACTCCGCCTGGTACCAGCGCCAGTCCTTCCGGTGGTCGGTCACGGCGAAGACGACCGTCGAGACGACGAGGAGGACGCCGATGACGGCGAGAACGGGGCGGTCCTTGCCGGGGTAGGGCGAGCTCGTGCGCTGCTCCATCGTCAGATCCTCGTCGGGAGCTCGGGCCAGGCTTCCCACGGCCAGTAGAAGTGCCAGTAAGGACCCCTGAGGAAGGTCCCGACGATCGTGAACGCGAGGACGACGAGGACGAGGAGGAGGAAGACGAGGTTCTGGCGCTTCCGCGAGCCGTGGAACCAGACGCCGGCGGCTCCCGCGGGGCTCCGGTCGAGCCAGGGCCAGATCGTGAGGAGGCCGAGGAGGATCGTCGGGAGGATGACGCCGCCGAGGAAGGCGCCGTTGATCGTGAAGGAGCCGATCTTCACGGTCGTGTCGGTGACGATCTCCTGGAGCCAGAGGAAGTACCACGGCGCTTTCGCCGGGTTCGGCGTGATCATCGGGTTGGCCGGCTCCTCGAGGGGCGATGGGATGAAGCAGGCCAGGATGCTGACGACGGCGAACGTCCCGAGGACGACGATCGAGATCCGGCGGACGAGGTCGTTCACCGAGTTCACCGTCGTGTCCCGGGCCTCGAGGGTCACGGCGCGGATCGCGGGGGCCTGGCCGCGGGCGACGCCGAGGAGGGAGTACGTCTTCGTCCTCGCGGGCGGAGCCTCGGCCTTCTCCTGCGAAAGCGTCCAGCGGTCGGCCTTCGCGAGGCCGCCGTCCTTGCGGATGCGCCACATGTGGTAGGCGAGGAGGGCCCCGAGGCCGGCCGGCAGGAAGATGACGTGGAGGACGTAGAAGCGAATGAGCGTCGGCTGGTCGATCGTCCGGCCGCCGATGAGGAGCTCGCGCACCTGGGGCCCGATCCAGGGAATGGAGCTCGCGATGTTCGTCCCGACGGTGACCGCCCAGTAGGCGAGCTGGTCCCACGGGAGGAGATATCCCGTGAAGGAGAGGAAAAGGGTGAGGACGATCATCACGACGCCGAGGACCCAGTTCCACTCGCGCCGCTGGCCGCGCCCCGTGCCGTTCTTGTAGGCGCCCGTGAGGAAGACGCGGACGAGGTGGAGGAAGACGGCCACGACCATGAGGTGGGCCGCGATCCGGTGGACCGCCCGGATCCAGGAGCCGAACGTGACGACGAACTCGATGTCCTTCACCGACCCGTAGGCCCGCTCCACCGACGGCACGTAGAGGAGGAGGAGCGGGAGGCCCGAGAGGACGAGGAGGAAGAAGAGGGCGGCCGAGGCCGTGCCGAGCCAGAACGAGTAGTTCCAGTCGAGGGACGGCTTGTAGGTCTTGGCCGGGAACCAGTGGAGGAGGAAGTTGGAGACGACGGCGTCCCCGGCCTCGCGGTCGGAGCGGGGGCGGAAGCTCCAGAAGGGCTTCGGGTGGACGCCGGGGGCGGACGGGGCGGGGGGCTCGGGCTTCGCGCTCACGTTTCGTCCTCTCCGCTCAGGCCACGGTGAGCCGGAAGTCGTGGCCCACCTCCTGCGCGAGGTCGACGACGAGCTGGCCGTCGTCGGGGGCGACGGAGAGCTGGAACCAGGCGAGGGGCTTCGGGGCGGGGCCGGCCTGGTTGGTGCCGTCGCCCGAGAACTGCGAGCCGTGGCACGGGCACTGGAACCGGTGAGTGAGGCGGAGGGGCTTGCCCTCGACGCTCGCCTCCTCGACCTTCGAGAGCGCCTCGGCCCTCACCGTGCAGCCGAGATGCGTGCAGACGGCCGAGATCGCGTGGAAGGTCTTCCCCTCGCGGAAGACGAAGAGCCTCTCGTCGGGGAGGAACTTCATCCCGTCGGGGAAGTCCGTCGGCGCCCCGAGCTTCACCGTCGTCGGCGCGTCGTACGACACGTTCGGGACGAGGGAGCGCAGGGAGGCGCCCGCCTGCCCGACGAGGGCCACGACGCCGGCGCCGAGGCCGGCCTTCATCAGGAAGTCGCGGCGGCTGTTCGGCTCGGCAGAGGGCGCCTCGGCGCCGGCCGGGGGATCCGTCTTCGTCGTCATCGAGAAACCTCGCTCGTCTTCGGAACGAGACGTTCCGTGATCGTGAATCGCTCCATCGTCATCGCGTCGGTGGGGCAGCGGACGGCGCAGAGGCCGCAGCGGATGCACCGGTCGTCGTCCTTGACCATCGCCGAGAGCGGGAGCCCGTTCCCGTTCGCGCGCTCCTCGACGAGCGCCCGCTCCGCCTCGTCCAGCTCGAGCTCCTCGAGCGGGACGATGGCGAGGCAATACTCGGGGCAGACGTCCACGCACCGGCTGCAGAGGACGCACTTCTCCGGGTCGTAGATCGTCTGGACGTGGCAGACGAGGCAGCGCGAGCCCTGGCGGCGTGCCTCGGCCTCGTCGTAGCCCGTCTCGACCTCCGCGATCCCCGTGCGTCGCCCGACGTCGATCGTCGGCGGGGTGACCCGGTCCGCGAGCTCGAAGCCCGCGATCATCCGGTAGGTCGGGGTGAAGAGCTTCTCGACCTCGAGGTGCGTCTCGAGGGCGAGCCCGGCCGACGCGCCGCGGGACGCGAGGTGCTCGTGGATCGAGCGGGCCGCCTTCTTCCCGTTCGCGACCGCCTCGATGAGGTTCCTCGGCCCGAACGCGACGTCGCCGCCCGCGTAGACGCCCGGCGCCGAGGTGGCGAGCGTCGCCGGGTCGACCTTGACGGTGCCGCCGGGCGTGAGCGCGACGCCGTCCTCGGGCGTCAGGAACGAGAGGTCGGGCTTCTGCCCCACGGCGAGGATGCAGGCGTCGGCGGGGACCGTCGTCACGTCGGCGTCGTCGTAGCGTGGGGAGAAGCGGCCGCTCTCGTCGAAGACGGAGAGGACTCTCCGGAGCTCGACGGCCTCGAGGCGCGACGTGCCCAGGAAACGCCTCGGGCCCCGGCGGGGGAGGAAGACGATCCCCTCCCGCTTCGCCTCTTCGAACTCCTCGTGTCCCTGCGTCGTACGGAGGACGGGCATCTCGTCGAAGTCCTCGAGGGAGACGATCGTCACGTCGGCCGCGCCCCCGCGCAGGGCCGCGCGCGCGGAGTCGAGCGCCTCCTTGGCCCGCGCGTCGGCTGCCCCCGCCTCTCCGGCGAGCGCGTCGACCTCCTCCTCCTTGAAGACCCGGAGAGCGGTGCGGGCGGCGTCGAAGGCGACGAAGCCTCCCCCGATGACGACGACGCGCCGCCCGAGGTCCATCCGGTAGCCGCGGTTGACGTTCAGGAGGTAGTCGACGGCCTTCACCACGCCGTCCAGCTCGACGCCCGGGACGTCGAGGTCCCTCCCCTTCGAGACGCCGACCGAGAGGAAGACGGCCTCGAAGCCGGTGCGGCGAAGCTCCGCCAGGCCGTAGGAGGGGGAGAGCGCCGTTCCGAGCCGGAGCGTGACGCCGAGCGCGAGGATCCGGTCGATCTCGGCCTTGATGAGCGTCCGCGGGAGCCGGTACTCGGGAATCCCGAACCGCATCATGCCGCCCGGCTCGCCCCCCGCCTCGAAGACGGTCACGTCGTACCCGAGAAGGGCGAGGTCGTGCGCGGCCGAGAGGCCCGCCGGGCCCGCGCCGATGACCGCGACGCGCGTCTTCCCCGACGCCGGCGCCGGGACGGGGGAGGGGACGACCGGGAGGTGGCCCGCGTAGCGGTTCCCTTCGCCCACGAGCTCGCCGAAGAGGCGGTCCTGGGTCTGGGGCCGGATCGACTCGACGCCGTAGCGCTCGGTGACGAAGCGTTTCAGCGCGCGGATCGAGACGGGGGCGTCGATCGCTCCGCGGCGGCAGGCGTCCTCGCAGGGCGCGGCGCAGACCCGGCCGCAGACCGAGGCGAAGGGGTTCGGCGCCCGGGCGACGAGGAAGGCCTCCTCGTCACGGTTCTCCGCGACGAGCTGGACGTAACGCCCGGCATCGGTCGACACCGGGCAACCTGCCTGACACTTGACCTGCGCCTTCCAATCCGACAAGGACGGGATGCGAGCCCGGATCGGCATGTCGAATCTCCCTGTGCGAGAGAGGATCTGCCGCGCATCGCCCGGCTGGTATGACGCAGGTCATGACGAGCGGATGAAAGGGGAGGCCGGGGCCGCCGATTCTCGGCCCCGGCTTTCGGAGGGGATCGATCAGTAGCGGTACGAGATGTTGACGAAGACGTTCCGCCCGGGCTCCGGGACCTTCACCCCCGACCGGAACGGGTCGCGCTGGTAGGAGAGGTGCTCGGAGTAGAGGCGACCGAAGAGGTTCTCGACGCCGAGGGTCAGGCCGACGCTCCCGATCGTGACTCCCGCCCGCAGGTTCGCGACGCCCCAGCCCGGCGTCGCGGCCTCGGCGAGGTCGGTGTCGACGTTCGACTGCGCGGCGGCGAAGACCCCCTCGACCTCTCCGAAGAAGCGGCCGTCGTCCCATCGAAGGGCGGTCCGGCCGGTGACGGGGGGCATCTCCGCGAGGTCCTTCGAGAGGATCCCGAGCTCGGGGCGCGGGTCCTGCGTCCCGCGGACGAACGAAACGGCGCCCGAGAAGAAGAGGCGATCGGTCAGGGTGACGGCCGCGGTCGCCTCGCCGCCGGCGAGCCGGGCGTCGACGTTCTCGTACGTCCGGGCGGCGGGGTTCATGACGCCCGGAACCATGTTCACCTTCTTCGCGTCGGAGACGACGACGTAGTCGGAGACCTCGTTCCGGAACGCGCTCGCGGAGACGTAGAGGCGTCCGGCTCGGAACGACGCGGAGAGGTCGAGCGCCGTGTTCCGAGACGGATCGAGGTCGGGGTTCCCGACCCAGTCGGTTCCCATCCGCTTCAGGGAGAACCAGCGCTCCTGCGGCTCGGGGATGCGTGCGGCCGTCCCGGCTCCGAGAGAGATCTCGAGCCCGTCCGCGGCCCGCCACCGGGCGCGGAGGCTTCCCCCGGGAAGGGAGTCGGCTCGGTCCGTGGCGCGCGTGCCGTGGTAGGCCCAGGAAAGGTCGGTCGAGGCCTTCGCTCCGTCGATCGATGCCGACGCGCGGTCCCAGCGGAGCCCGGCGTCGAGCGTCACGGTCTCGCCGAGGCGGAACGACCGCTCGGCGAAGAGGCCGACGACGTCGCTCGTCGCCCCGGGGAGGGAGGCCTGCGGCTTGTACTGCATGCCGGCGAGGTACGTCGTCGTGTCCCAGTACCTCCGGTACGCCTCGACGCCGGCCGTGACGCCCCAGGCGGTCGCCTCCAGCCGGCCGCCGAGCACCTTCGAGAACGCGTCGGTCCCCATCGACCACCCGCGCGCCGCGGTCGCCGACGAGGTCCGGTACTCGTCGGTCATGAAGTGGTCGACCTGCGAGTAGTAGGCGGAGAGCCGGGCCGAGGCGACGACGGCGGAGGGCTTCGCCTCCCAGGTCAGGCCGAAGCGGTCCGCGTCGTCGGTGACGGCGTCCATCTGCAGGTACGGGTAGTAGGTGTGGGAGGTGTCCTGCCGCGTGTACGAGACGGCGACCGTGTGTCCCTCCGCAGGGACGAACCCGACGCGGGCCCACGCGGTCCCCGCCCGGAAGGCCTCGTCCTCGACGGAATCGGAGCGGTAGTTCGTCCTCTCGGTGAAGCGGCGGCCGTCGCCGTCCGCGAACGCTTCCGAACGCCGGAAAGAGTACCCGGCGAGCGCCGAGAACGACGCGCCGGCCCACGAGGCGGTGACCGACGGGTTGACGTATCCCCACGCCCCCGCGGCGGCGTTCGCCGTGGCGTGGAGGCCCGGCTCGGGCCGGCGCGTCACGATGTTCACGACGCCGCCGAGGCTCCCCTGGCTCCTCACGTCGAACGGCCCCTTCGCCACCTCGACCCGCTCGACCTGGGCGAAGTCGACGTGGAACGAGGGCGGGTCCATGTGGTTCGGGCAGGCGCCGTAGATCCGCTCGCCGTCGACGAGAACGTTCAGGTCGCGGCTCTGGTAGCCGCGGACGACGACCTCGTTCGCGATGCCCCCCTTCCGCAGCTTCCAGACGCCCGGGAGCTTCTCGAGCGCCTCGGCTGCGTCGCGGGCGGAGCTCTCACGGATCTCGGCGGCCTCGACGGTGTCGCGGGGCGACGGGCCGACGACCGTCAGGCGTTCGCGTACCCCGGCGAGGCGGAGCGTCACGTCGAGATCGCGCCTCTCGCCGGCGGCGAGCGCGACGTCCGCGACCGTCCGGGTCACGAAGCCGGGAAGCTCGACGAGGAGCTGGTAGGTCCCCGGACGGAGCCCCCGGACGAGGTAGAGGCCCCGGTCGCCGGAAGCGACGGTGCTCGCCGGGGCGAGCCCGGAGCCCGAGGGGAGGGCGGTGACGCGAGCCCCGGGAAGGCCGCTTCCGTCCGCGGCGAGGATCGAGCCCGAGAGCGTCGCCGGGGCGGGCTCCGACGCGAGGCCCCGGGTCGAGAGGAGGGCGACGAGGAGGCAGGTCTTCAGCTTCATGGAATCTCCATCGCGGTGCGTCGACGGACTCCGTGCGGCCGTGCCGCGCGGAGCGCCGGGCGGAGGGGCCGAGCCCCGGGGTCGTCAGAAGGAGGCGACGGAGGGTCGGGGAGGCGGGATCGCCGGGTCGGGTCGGGGCGCGTCCGCGCGCCGGGGCGTCACGAACGAAACCGGCGCGCCGGCCTCGGTCGCGGTGGATGCCGCCTCGCGGAGGAGGGCGCCGTCGAAGGCAGCCGACGGGGAGAGAACCGCTGCCCGATGGGGGGCCTCGTCGCGGCAGCCCGACCACGAGGGACCGGAGGAGGGCTCCGCGTCCATCTCTCCGTGGCAGAGCCCGGCCTCGCAGCACGCCATTTTCACGGGGCAGTGGCAACCGTGCTCCGGCTCCGGGGGAGCCGCGGCCCTCGAGAGGGCGTAGACGGGCAGCAGCAGCGTCGCCGCAAGGACGGCGACGAGCGCCCCGGCAAAGCGCCGTGACCTGCCCTGTCTCATGACGGATCCCTTCTAGGTCCGATCGGCCTTTCCGAGTATGACGCGGATCATGAGCCGAGCCTCATTCGCGAGGCGGACGCGGCCGCGGGCGGCGACGGGCGGCAGGAACCGCCCTCGTCGGCGCGGCCGGGCCGCGTCTCTTCGCCGGCGTGCGGGGAGGGGCGATACTCCCGGCGTGAAATCGGACCGCGATCGGCGCCTCGGAGCCCCGTGAACGTCCTCGTCCGGATCTTCGAGGAGACCTACCGGATCGTCCTCGACAGCGGCTTCTTCATCCTCCTCGGGTTCCTCCTCGCGGGCCTTCTCCACGAGCTCGTCGACACGGCCCGGATCGGGCGCGCGCTCGGCGGCCGGAGCCTCGGGGCGATCCTGAAGGCGGCGATCGTCGGCGGGCCGCTGCCGCTCTGCTCCTGCGGGGTGCTGCCGATGGCGGTCGCGCTCCGGAAGAAGGGGGCGAGCCGCGAGGCGACGGTGTCGTTCCTGATCTCGACGCCGGAGACGAGCGAGGAGGCGATCCTCCTGACGTGGGGGCTCCTCGGCCCCGTCATGGCGATCGTCCGACCCGTCGTCGGAGTCGTGACCGCGATCGTCGCCGGGCTCGTCTCGCTCGTCGCGGGAGGGGACGACGATCGTCCCGCCGCGGATCCTGCCGGCGCGCCCGGGGCGGACGCGCTGCCGGCCGCCCACGGCGAAACCTGCCCACCCGGCGGCGCCCCGGCGGAGCGGGGCGGGCCGTGGAGGACGAGGGCCGCGAGAGTCGTCCGATACGCGTTCGTCACGATGGTCGACGAGCTCGCGTTCTGGATGCTCCTGGCGTTCGTGGCGACGGGCGTGCTGGCGGGCGTCCTGCCGGAGGACTTCTTCCTCCGGTTCCTTCCGTGGCCGATCGTGACGATGGTCCTGATGGCCCTCGTCGGGCTCCCGATGTACGTCTGCGCGAGCGCCTCGACGCCCATTGCCGCCGCGATGATCGCGAAGGGCCTCGACCCGGGCTCGGCGCTCGTCTTCATGCTGACGGGTCCCGCGACGAACGCCTCGACGATCGCGGTCGTCGCCCGGATGTTCGGACGGCGGTTCGTCGGGGTCTACGTCGGGTCGATCGTCGGCGTCGCGATCGCGTCGGGGCTCCTCCTGAACGCCGTCGTCGGCGCGGGGCTCGTTCCCGCGCCCGGCGGCCCGGAGGGGGAGAGCGGCGGGGCGTGGGCGGTCGTGAAGTTCCTCTCGGCGTTCGCGTTCCTCTCGCTCATGGCCTTCAGCTTCCAGAGGAAGGGATTCCGCCCGGGATGGCTCGAGCTGAAGGGTCACGCCCGCGCGTTCCGCGACCTCGTCCGCGAGCAGTCGCCCCGCCGGCTCCCGCGCCGGATGCTCGCGGGGCTCGCCGCGGCGCTCCTGCTCCTGCTCTGGGGCCGCACGGCGCTCCTGGTCGTCCAGCCCGACGAGACCGGACTCGTCCGGACGCTCGGGAAGGTGACGGCCTCCGACCTCGCTCCGGGGCTCCACCTCGTTCCGCCGTTCCCGTTCGGGCAGGCGGAGTCGATCCCGACGGCACGGCTGCGTTCCGTCGAGATCGGCTTCCGCTACCGCGCGGCGGGCTCCGCGGCGGCGCCCGTCACGTCGCGGGTCTTCGTCCCGACGCAGTCGTCGCGGGTCCCGGAGGAGTCGCAGTTCCTGACGGGCGACGAGAACGTCATCGAGGTGACGGCCGTCGTCCACTACAGGGTTTCCGACCCGGCCTCGTTCCGGTTCGGCGTCGACCGCGCCGAGGCGGCGTTCCGGGACCTCGCGCGGGCGCTCCTCGTCGAGGAGGTGGGCCGGACGCCGATCGACGCCATCTACACCGCCGAGCGCGGCGCCGTGGAGAAGCGAGTCCTCGAGGCGCTCCGGGGCGCGCCGATCCTCGCGGAGACGGGGCTCGCGCCGGTCGACCTTCGGCTCCTCTTCGTCCACGCGCCGGACGACGTCCACGGAGCCTTCCGGGACATCGCGTCGGCGGCCGAGGACCGGACGACCGCCCGGAACAAGGCCCTCGTCGAGGCGGAAGGGGCGCTCGGGCAGGCGCGCGGAGAGGTGGCCCGGACGCTCGCGGAGGCGGCGTCCGAGAGGACGCGCCTCGTGGAGCACGCGAAGGGGGACGCCGCCGCTTTCGTCCCGCTCGCGCGCGAGGTCTCCGCGGCGCCTCGGACGAGCCGCCTGCGCCTGAAGCTGGAGGCCCTCGAGAGGGCCCTCCCGGGCGTCCCGAAGCTGATCCGCCCCGATCCGCGCCGCGCTCCCGGCTTCGAGCTCTGGGTGACGCCCGCCTCGCCGGCCGATGCCGCCTCGGCGCCCGCGCCGATGAAGGGGCTGGCCGGTTTCGTGAGTCCGATCCCCGCGCCGCCCCCCGGCGTCCCCGCGGCGGAGCGCTGAGGTGAACGCCATGGAAGAAGCCCTCGAGTCCCGGGTGCCGTCCCGCCGCCGCCGCGTCGCGACGGTGGCGGCGGGCGCGGTCCTCCTCCTCCTGATCGCCCGGGTGCCGTACGTCGTCGAGGCGACGGAGTACGCGGTGCGGACCCGCTTCGGCCGTCCCGTCGCCGTCGTGACGGAGCCGGGCCTCCACGCCCGGGTGCCGCTCGTCGACGACGTCGCCCGGCTTGACGCCCGCCTCCTGTATTTCGACCCGCCGGCAGGGGAGTTCCTGACGAACGACAAGAAGAACATCGTCGTCTCCCCGGTCGTCCTCTGGCGAATCGAGGAGCCGCTGAAGTTCCTCCAGACGCTCGTCACGCGCGAGAGCGCCGAGGCGCGCCTCGCCGACCTCGTCGCTTCCGAGACGGGGGCCGCGCTCGGCGCCGTGCCTTTCACGCGCCTCGTGTCGGCGACGGAGGGCGAGGCCGACCTCGCAGGCGTCGTCGCGGGGATCGGCGAGCGGGTGCGCGCGCGCGCCGCCGCCGACTACGGCGTGAAGGTCGTCGACGTCCGCCTGAAACGAATCGCGTTCCCGGAGCAGAACCTCCTGTCCGTTTTCGGGCGGATGAGGTCCGAGCGGGAGCGGATCGCGCGGCGGTTCCGTTCGGAGGGGGAGGAGGCGGCGCTGAAAATCCGCGCCGAGACCGACCGGGAGAAGACCCGGCTCCTCTCCGAGGCGTACCGGAAGGCCGAGGAGGAGAAGGGGGCCGGCGAGGCCGAGGCCGCCCGGATCTACGCGAAGGCGACGAACCAGGACCCGGACCTCTACAAGTTCCTTCGGACGCTCCGCGCCTACGAGACGATCCTCGACGAGAAGACGACGCTCGTCCTCCCGGGCGATTCCGACGTCCTGCGCCTCCTGACCGACGGCGCCGCGCCGCCGCCGAAGAAGGGGCCGAATTGACCCGGACGGCGAGACGGGCGGTTGGCATCGGGGCGGGCGTCGCCTTCGCCGTGTGGCTCCTCGCCGGGGTCTCCGTCCTTCGCCCGGCGCAGCAGGGAGTCGTCCTCCGCCTCGGCACGGTCCAGCCGCTTCCGCTCGGTCCCGGCATCCACTGGCGGCCGGCGGGGATCGACCGCGTCGTGAAGGTGGAGGTGACGAGGACCGAGACGGTTCCGATCGGCTTCCGGACGGCCGACGGGGGGCGCGCGATGCCGCTCCCGGCGGACGAGGGGCAGTGGCTGACCGGTGACACGAACATCCTCGCCGTCCAGCTCGCCGTGCAGTACCGCGTCGCCCGCCCGGTCGAGTGGGTCGTGAACGGCCGCGACACGGCGGAGGTCGTCCGCCGGGCCGCCGAGTCGGTCGTGACGGAGGCGATGGGCGTCCTCCCGGTGGACGACGCGCTGACCGGAGGGCGCCACACGCTCCTCGAGGAGGTGCGGCGCGGGACCCAGGAGCTCCTCGACGGATGGAAGAGCGGCGTCGCCGTCGTCTCCGTCGCCCTTCGTTCCGTCGACCCGCCCCCGCCCGTTCTCGCCGCGTTCCAGGACGTGCAGGACGCCAAGAGCGACCGGGAGCGGTTCGTGAACGAGGCCGAGAGCTACGCGAACGACACGCTTCCGCGCGCGCGCGGCGAGGCGGAGGCGCTCGTCTCGGCGGCGGCCAGCCAGCGGCAGAAGCGGGTCGAGGAGGCGCACGGCGACGCGGCGCGGTTCGACGCGCTGCGCCGGGAGGCGAACCTCGCCCCCGGGCCCCTCCGCGCGCGGCTCTATCTCGAGACCCTCGAGAAGGTCCTGCCCCGGATGCGCCTCTACGTCGTGGACGAGGCGACGCGGCTCCGGCTCGTGAAGCCGGAGCCGGCGGCCTCCGAGATCGTGCCCGGCGGCTGAACGCCGGGCGCGACCGGCGTCAGCCCTGGTAGGCCTTCCGGATGTTCGGGATCAGGTACTCCTGGAAGGCCCGGTCGAGGTCGTAGCGGGGGGCGAGGCCCCAGTCCTTCCGGGCGGCCGAGTCGTCCACGTCGGCGGGCCACGAGTCGACGATCCCCTGGCGCTTCGCGTCGACCTTCGTCGTGATCTCCGCGCCGGGGAACGCCTTCTCCACGATCGCCTGGATCTCGGCGGCCGAGGGGGCGAAGGCCCCGATGTTGTACGTCGTCCGCGTCAGCTTCTCGCGCGGGGCCGCGGCGAGCTGGAGGAGCGCGTCGACGGCGTCGGGCATCGCCATGAAGGGGATGCGCGCGTCGGGCCTCACGAAGCAGGCGTAAGGCTTGCCCTGCGCGGCGGCGTGGATCATCTCGGGGGCGAAGTCGGACGTGCCGCCCGAAGGGACGGTGAACGCCGAGATGAGCCCGGGGAAGCGGATCGAGCGGAAGTCGACCTTCCCCGAGAGCGTCTCCGGCGCGAGCTGCTTGTAGTGGCGGGCGTAGTAGCGGCCGAGCTGCTCGCAGTAGAGCTTGTTGCAGCCGTACATCGTCGTCGGGTTCGTGAAGTCGTCTTCCTTCACCTTCCCGGCCTTCGCCTTCACGTCGAGCCCCGGCATGCCGTAGGCCGCGATCGACGACGGGTACATGAAGACGACCGGCCGCCCGTGCGACTCGCCCTGCTTCTGGGCGAACTCGAGCATCGCCATCGTCCCCTCGACGTTCACCTGGTGCGCGGTAACCGGCGTGAACTCGCTCCGCGTGGAGAGGAGCGCGGCGAGGTGGAAGACCTGGTCGACCTCGAACTCGGAGAGTATCCGCTCGAGGAGCTGGGGCTCGAGGATCGAGCCCGTGAAGTGCCGCGCCACACGCGGCGCGATCGACGGGTCGAGGGGCTTCAGGTCGAGCGTGATGACGGGACGGCTCCCGTCCTCCGACAGGCGCTCGATGAGCGTGTGGCCGATCTCTCCGCTGGCTCCGGTGAGGAAGACGACGGGTGTGCGCAGCACGAAGGCCTCCTTCAGGCGGCGGGCCGGTCGGCCCGCGGGCAACCGCCAACGCTAGCACGGGGCGGGGGTCCGGCGCGCGTCGGGATCGATCGAACGTGCGAGACTCGTTGCCGGTGCCCGCCCTCGTCGCGGCCTTCACGCCGCTCCGCCACAGGGACTTCCGCCTCCTCTGGAGCGGTTCCCTCGTCTCGAACGTCGGGACCTGGATGCAGAGGGTCGCCCAGGGGTGGCTCGTCCTGACCCTGACCGGCTCCCCCTTCTGGCTCGGGGTCGACGCCTTCCTCGGCGAGGCCCCGTTCCTCGCCTTTTCGCTCTTCGGGGGTGTCCTCGCCGACCGGGCGGAGCGGCGGCGGATCCTCCTCGTCTCCCAGGTCGTCCAGATGGCTTCCGCGCTCGTCCTGATGACGCTGATCGCCACCGGCCGGATCACGCTCGGAGCGATCCTCGCGACCTCGGTCGTCGTCGGGCTCGCCCAGGCGTTCGGCGGGCCGGCGTTCCAGGCGCTCGTCCCGATGCTCGTCCCCCCGGCCGACCTTCCGCGGGCGATCCTCCTGAACTCGATCCAGTTCAACTTCGCCCGCGTCGTCGGTCCGGCAGTCGGCGGCCTGGCCTTCGCCCGCTTCGGCGCCGCCGGCTGCATGGGACTGAACGGTCTCTCGTTCCTCGCCGTCGTCGTCGCGCTCTCCGCGATCGCTCGGCGGCCCGGCACCGGGAGCGGGGGAGCGAGCGTCCTGCAGGGGCTCCGGGAGGGAGTCCTGACCGTCTGGAGGAAGCCGTCTCTCCGGAGCCTCGTCGGGCTGGCGTTCCTCGGCACGTTCTGCTCGAACCCGCTCCTGACGTTCCTCCCGGTCTTCGCGAAGGACGTCTTCCACGCCGGGGCGGAGCGCTACAGCATCCTCCTCGCCGCGTTCGGGTGCGGGGCGGTCTTCGGAGGGCTCGCCGTCGCGGGCGCCGCCCGGCTGCCGCGGCGAGGGCTCCTCTCGACGCTCGGGCTCGTCCTCTACGGCGTCCTGATGGCCGCGTTCGCCCTGTCGCGCGAGCCGGCGCTCTCCTATGCGCTTCTCGTGGCCGCCGGGGCCTGCCAGATGGTCGTCTTCTCGGGCTTCATGACACTCGTCCAGACGAGCGTCGGGGACGCGCTCCGGGGCCGGGTCGTCAGCATCTACAGCCTCGCTTTCCGGGGCGGGATGCCGCTCGGGAACCTCTCCGCGGGGACGGCGGCCGCGGCCGTCGGCGCCCCCGCGGTCCTGGTCGTCCTCGGCAGCGTCCTCGCGGTCGCCGGCGCGGTCGTGGCGAGGAGGCGGGGAAGGGGCGGCGTCGCCTCGATCTGAGGGGCGGCCCGGCGGGCAGCTCCTGTAGGCTCGACCCATGAGGATCGAGACGCTCGCCGTCCACGCCGCGTACTCCGTCGACCCCGCGACGGGTGCGGTCGCTCCGCCGATCCACCTTTCGACGACGTTCGGCCGGGACGAGTCCGGCGCCCCGGTCGCGGGGCACACCTACGTCCGAGAGTCGAGCCCGACGCAGGACCTCCTCGAGGAAGCGCTCGCGCGCCTCGACGGCGGCGAGGCCGCGCTCGTCTTCGGGTCGGGGATGGCGGCGGGCCTGGCGCTCGTCGAGTCGCTCCCGCCGGGGAGCCACGTCGTCCTCCCCGAGGACGTCTACTACGGCTACCGGGTGGCGGCCCGCGACTTCTTCCCGAAGTGGGGGCTGTCCGCGAGGTTCGCGCCGCTCGACCGCCCGGGCGCGCTCGAGGCGGCGCTCCGCCCGGAGACCCGCCTCGTCTGGCTCGAGAGCCCCTCGAACCCGCTCCTGAAGGTCACCGACCTCGCGGCGTCGGCGGCCGTCGCGAAGCGTGCGGGGGCGCTCGTCCTCGTGGACGGGACGTTCGCGACGCCGATACTCCAGCGGCCGATCGAGCTCGGCGCAGACGTCGTCCTCCACGCCACGACGAAGGGGATGGGCGGGCACAGCGACGTCGCCGGGGGCGCGCTCGTCTTCGCGCGGAAGGGCGACCTCCTCGAGCGGGTCCGCCACGTGAGGACCGTCCTCGGGGCCGTCTCTTCGCCGTTCAACTCGTGGCTCGTCCTCAGGGGCCTGCGGACGCTCGCGGTGCGGGCGCGCGTCCAGTCGGAGACGGCTCTCGCAGTGGCCCGCGCGCTGGAGGCGCACCCGGCCGTCTCGAGGGTGAACTACCCGGGGCTCGCGTCGCACCCGGGGCACGAGGTCGCGCGCCGGCAGATGAGCGCCTTCGGATCGATGATCTCGTTCCACGTCGCCGCCGGGCGCGAGGCGGCGATCGCCGCTGTGGGGCGGGCCAGGCTCTTCACGCGGGCGACGTCGCTCGGCGGGGTCGAGAGCCTGATCGAGCATCGAGCGACGAGCGAGGGAGTGGCCTCGACGGCGCCGCCGGACCTCGTCCGGCTCTCGATCGGTCTCGAGCATCCGGACGACCTCGTCGCCGACCTCGACGCGGCGCTTCGCGCCTGAACGCGATCTTCACGTTCGATCCCGTATGATCGGGATGCTGCCGGACAAGGACCCGAGACCGGGAGCCACGGACCGGCCTCTGGCCCGAAGGCGGGACGTCGTGTCCTCGCGGGGCCGGGATCACGATCCGAACGGAACGAGGACCATGGACGAGAAGTCGAAGCGGAAGAACGAGAAGGACGGCCCCGGGCCCCGGAAAACGAAGGCGGGACCGAGGACGCCGAAGAGCGCCCCCGAAGCCGTGCCCGCCCGGCGGACCGAGCCCGCCGCCGTCGCGATCCCCGGGGCGAAGGCCCCGAAGCGACGGGAGACCCGGAAAGCGACGGCGCGCAAGGCGGACGCCGCGAAGCCGGCCGCGGAGGCTCGCAAGGCCCCGGCTCCGGAGCCGGACCCGAAGCCGGCCCGCAAGGCCCCCGCGACGAAGCCCACGAGGAAGCCCACGAGGAAGAAGGAGGCGACCCAGGCCATGACCGAGCCGACCGCCCCGAGCCCCGCTCCCGTCCCCGAATCCGAGCCGACGCCGCCCGTCGCGGCGGAACCCGCGGAAGGGGATCGCGCCGAGATCGAGGAGATCCCGGGCTACGACGGGCACGCGAAGGTCGACCGTCCGTCGCAGGACCCGATCGCGCCTCCGCCGGAGGACCCGGACGTCCCCGAGACGCCGTTCGAGAAGGTGCTTCGCGAGCTGCCGTACCTCCCGGCGACCTACGACGAGACCTACGCCTACCTCGTCCCGTGCGATCCGAAGAGCCTCTACTGCATCTGGGAGGTCGGGACGGAGGCGCGCGAAGCGCTGAAGGCGCGCTTCGGCGCGGACTTCTTCGAGAAGAACGCCCTCCTCCTGC
>JAGOBQ010000372.1 GCA_017999215.1 Thermoanaerobaculia bacterium | reverse complement strand
CCTCGGGGGACTCCCTCCTGCGCGCGTTCGCCCGGCTCTTCCTCGACGCGGTCCGGCCGGGGGACCTCGTCGGGCGGATCGGCGGGGACGAGTTCGCGATCCTCCTGGAGGGGGCGGGGGCCGAGGAGGCTCGCGTCGTCGCCGAGCGGGTCCGCGACCGCGCCGCGGCGCTCGCGAGCCCCGAGGGCTACGACGGGCCGCCGGTCGGCGCGAGCATCGGCATCGCCCTGGTGGCGGGCCACGCGCAGCCCGCCGACGTCCTCGCGACGGCCGACGCGGCCCTCTACGACGCGAAGTCCGGGGGGAAGGGGCGCGTCGCCCTGCGGACCCAGCCCGCCGCTCCGCGCAGCGGAAGCTGGAAGGCCTGAGGTCCCGCCGGGTCAGCGGGCCGGGCCACCGGCCGGGTGGAGGACCGCGCCGGTGAAGATCCGACCGGCCCGCTCGCCGTCGCGACGATAGGAGCAGAAGCGGACGGGCGGGCCGAACGTGCAGAGCGCCGGACGGACGACCCGCTCGGGGCGGACCCCCCGCCGCAGGAGAGCCGCCTCGTTGAACGCCGCCACGTCGAGCCAGCTCCGGTCGCCGCGCCCCGCGACGACCGCGCCGTCGGGGACCGGGTCGCCCAGGGCGGCGAGGACCTCCGGACCCACCTCGTAGGCGTCGCGAGAGATCGACGGGCCGAAGAGCGCCCACGCCCGATCGGCGCTCCCGCCGCGCGCCTCGAGCGCGTCGAGCGCCGCCTCGACGACGTGGGCGGCCGTCCCCCGCCACCCGGCGTGCGCCGCGGCGAGGACGCCCGCGTCGAGGTCGGCGAGGACGATCGGGACGCAGTCCGCCGTCACGACCGCGACGACGAGGCCGCGTTCCGTCGTAACGATCGCGTCGGCCACGCCGGCGACCGCGACCTCGCCCGGCGCGCCCCCGCGCGCCTCGACGACCGCGGCCCCGTGGACCTGCTTCAGGCGCGCCACGGGCGCCTCCGGGACGCCCAGCAGCCGGGCGAAGCGCCGTGCCCCCTCGTCGGCCGGGAGGTCGTCCGGCACCAGGTCGAGCGTCGTGAAGCCCGCCGAGATCCCGGGCGGCAGCCCCTCGTAGAGCGCCCCGCCCCCGTCCGGCCAGCGGAGCGCGCTCACAGGAGCCACGCCACGACGAAGACGCCGACCATCGCGAGGAGCAGGGCGACCTTCGCGGCGCTCCCGAGGACGATCCCGAGCCAGGTACCGAGACCCACCCGCCCCGCCTGGCGCAGGTCGCGGCGCGCCACGTACTCCCCGAGCGCCGCGCCGGCGAACGGGCCGAAGAGAACGCCGACGAATCCGAAGAAGAGCCCCGCCACCGTGCCGAGCGCGGCTCCGACGAGCGCGAGCGGGCTCGCGCCGACCCGCTTCGCCCCGAGCGCCGTCGCGGCGAAATCGACGACGAACGTGAGCGCCGTCAGGAGGCCGATGACGACGAGCGGGAACCAGCCGACTTTCGAGAACCCGTCGATGAAGGCCCCGAGGAAGAGGCCGGCGAAGACGAGCGGCGCGCCCGGGATCGCCGGCAGGACGGCCCCCGCGATCCCGGCGAGGACGAGGAGGAGGGCCAGGACCCAGAGCGCGGCGTCGGGCACGGCGCGCAGGATAGCAAGGGGCCTCCGCTGCGCCGCGGCGGCTGCGGCGCAGCGTTGACGCCGCGGCGCGACGCCGTATAGAAGGCGTCCATGACGACCGCACGCGACCTCCTCGCCCGGAAGAAGTCCGCCGCGGTGATCACCGTGGCCCCGGACGCCACCGTCAAGGACGCCGCCCGCCTCATGCACGAACACCGGATCGGCGCGCTCGTCGTCGCGGAGGGATCGACGATCCGCGGGATCTTCACCGAGCGCGACGTCCTCTGGCGCGTCGTCTCGGAGGGACGCGACGCGGCCGCGACCGCCGTCCGCGACGTCATGACCTCCGACGTGATCGTCGTCCGGCCGGAGCGCGAGATCGACGACATCGAGGGGATCCTGATGCAGCACCGGATCCGCCACCTCCCCGTGGCGGGCGAGGAGGGGCTCCTCGGGATGCTCTCGATCGGCGACCTGAACGCCTTCCGCGCCGACGCGGACCACCAGGCCGTCGAGTACCTCACCGAGTACATCTACGGCCGGAGCTGAGGTGGATCGGGGAGGTGCGCCACGCACCTCCCCGCGGCGCCTGCGGCGCCTTCCCTCCTCGGGAGAGGTGGATCGGCGAGGCGCGCCACGCACCTCCCCGCGGCGCCTTCGGCGCCTCCCCTCCTCGGGAGAGGTGGATCGGCGAGGCGCGCGCTAGGCGCGCGTCTTCACGCCGGGGTCGGTTCCGCGGCGCGAGGCGCGCTGGAGCGCCTCGACGAACTCGCGGCACGACTCGAAGCGGTTCTCCGGGCGCTTCTCGAGGACCTTCAGCAGGACGTAGTCGGCCGAGCGGTGGAGCCCGGGGTTGATGTCCGACGGCAGCGCCGGCTCCTCCCGCAGAGTCTTCTCCATGACGACGAAGACCGAGTTCGCCTCGAACGGCGGCGTCCCCGCGAGGAGGTAGTAGGCGAGGACGCCGAGGGCGTACTGGTCCGAGCGCGGCCCCGCCGGCTCGCCCCTCACCTGCTCGGGCGACATGTAGACGGGCGTCCCGAGGACCGTCCCGGCCACCGTCAGGCTCGCGCTCCCCGACTCTCGCGCCAGCCCGAAGTCCGCGAGGAAGAGCCTGCCGTTCCGGTCGAAGAGGACGTTCGCGGGCTTCACGTCGCGGTGGACGATCCCCTCGCCGTGCGCGTAGTCGAGGGCGGCGGCGAGCGCCTCGAGCCAGTCCATCGCGACCAGGGCCGGGACGCCTTCCCGCGCGCGGTCCCGGAGCGACCCTCCCGGCAGGAGCGGCATGACGAGGAAGAGGAGCTCGTCGGACTGGCCGAAGTCCCAGATCGGGATGACGTGCGGGTGCTCCAGCCGCGCCGCGAGCCTCGCCTCCCGCAGGAACCGCGGGACGAACGACGGGTCGGACTGGACGGCGTCCGGCGAGATCACCTTCAGGGCGACGAAGCGTTCGAGCCCGAGGTCGAGCGCCCGCCAGACCTCGGCCATTCCGCCCGCGCCGATCCGCTCCTCGAGCCGATAGCGACCGAGTGTCACGCCGATGCCCGGAAGCGTCACCAGCACCTCCCCGCACACGCGGTCCGGGATGCCCGCCCGCGCGGCCGCGATCCGTCCTGTCGAAGTGGCGGCAGTATATTCCGCGGCTTCCCGGCGCCCGCGGACGCCGAATTGATGCGCCCGGATCATGGTGCGGAGGGCTTCCGCGGCCCAATCATCGAGCGCGTGGAGGCGTCGGGCGCACGGTACGGCTACGAGCCGGGCTGCTTCCGCCCTCCGACGGGGCGGGAGGGGGACGCGGGGCTCCTCGACGCCGTTCGGGCCCTCGGGCTCGAGCTCGAGGTCGTGGACGAGCGGAGCGGCGATGCGCCGGGCGCCCTCGCCCTGAACGGCCTTCCGGCCTACGCGCGGGTCGCGAGGATCCTCTCCCTCGCCGCCCGGCTCGGCCGCGGCGCCCTCCCGCGGCGCCCGCCCACGATCGTCAGCCCGTGCACCGCCTGCTTCCGGAACCTCTCCCGCGCCCGGAAGGCGCTCGCGACGCACACGGACCTCCGCCGGCAGGTCGACGCCTGCCTCGCCGAGGAGGGGTTCCGGTGCGAGCCCGGCGCCGTCCGCGTCCGCCACCTCCTCGACGTCCTCTGGGAGGACGTCGGGCCCGACGCCATCCGCGCCCGAGTCTCGCGCCCGCTGTCGGGGCTGCGCGTCGCGGCCTACTACGGCTGCCTCGCCGTCCGCGACGGCGACGCGCGAGAGAGCCGGTCCGCCGGGTTCGAGACGCGCTTCGAGAGGCTCCTCGAGGCGCTCGGGGCCGACGTCGTCGACTTCCCCCTCCGGTCGCACTGCTGCGGGGGCCGCGCCTCCGAGGCGAGCGCGGAGGTCGCCGCCTCGCTCGTCGGCCGGGTCCTTCGTTCCGCAGCCGAGCGGCGGGTCGACGTGATCGCCGTTGCCTGCCCCCGCTGTCGGCACAATCTCCGGACCCTCCCCGGGCCGCTCGCGGCGGTCGCACCGAAACCGCCCGAGATCCCGGTCCGCTACTTCACCGAGTTGATGGCCGAGGCGTTCTCTCTCGATCCCCGGGGCCCGACGAGGCGTCGCACTTCCTGCTCCAGGACGGCGAGCGGCGCCGGCTTGGACAGGTAGGCGTCGGCCCCCGCGGCGAGGATCCGCTCCCGATCGCCGGCCATCGCGAGCGCCGTCAGCGCGAGAACGGGAGGCGGCACCGCGGCGCCCGCCCGGAGACGCGCGAGGACCTGGAGCCCGTCCATGCCCGGGAGCTGGATGTCGAGGACGACGAGGTCGGGCCGGGACGCCGCCACGCGCTCCAGCGCCTCCGTCCCCGAGGCCGCCTCCTCGACGACGAACCCGCGCGTCCGGAGAAACTCGCCGAGAATCGTCCTGTTCGCGTCGTCGTCCTCGACGAGGAGCACCCGGGCCGCGGCCCCGGCGCCCGACGCGGAGAGCGGCTCCGCGACGAGGACGCGGTGGGCCCCCGATCCGCGACCGCTCGGGGGGCGCCACGGGAGCGTCACGCGGAAGAGGCTTCCCTTCCCGGGCGTCGTCTCCACCTCCACGCGGCCGCCGTGCAGCTCCGTGAGGCTGCGGACGAGAGCGAGGCCGAGGCCGGTGCCGGCGTGCTCGCGCGACAGGCGCGTGTCGAGCTGGGTGAAGGGCTGAAAGAGCTTCGGGAGATCCTCTTCCGCGATCCCCGGGCCCGAGTCGCTCACCTCGAGCCGG
>JAGOBQ010000371.1 GCA_017999215.1 Thermoanaerobaculia bacterium | reverse complement strand
GCTGCCGTGCCTCCGGACCTCGAAGCCGCTTCGGCCCCGCATCGCCGCCTCCGTCGCCTTCGCGTTCGACTGCACGAAGTCGCTGCGCCCGGAGAGGAGGTCCTCGAGCGCCTCCGCGGGCGAGCGATTCAGAAGCAGCCGGACCACGCAGAGGGCCGGGCGCGCGCCCCAGTAAGCCTCGTTCCGCTCGAGGCGCATCTCCCGCCCGGGCTCGAGCCTGGCGAGGCGGTAAGGGCCGGTCCCGTTCACCCGGTCGCGGAGTTTCGGTCCGGTCTCCCCTCTCCGGACGACGAGGATGAACCGGAGCTTGTTCAGGAGGATCGCGACCGGCTGCTTCGTCCGCAGCTCGACCGTCCGCTCCCCCGTCGCGCGCACGCTCTCGATCGCCGCGACGTGACCGGCCAGCTCGAGCCCCGGCTCCGCGCGGAGGCGCTCGAACGACCAGACGACGTCCTCGGCGCCCAGGGGGCTTCCGTCGTGGAAGCGGACGCCGGGACGCAGCTCGAAGGTCCACGTGAGCGCGTCGGGGTTGCTCCACCGCCACGCGAGCGCCGGCCGCGCCGAGAGGTTCGCGTCGGTCACCACGAGCGGCTCGTAGAAGCTCGCCAGGAGCGAGAAGTCGCTCAACCGGTTCCGGTGGCCCGGATCGAGCGAGTCGAGGTCGTAGGGGACGGAGATCACGTAGGGCCGCTCGACGGCCTCGGGCCGGCCGCACGCCCCGAGGGCGAACGGGATCGCGGCGGCGAGGAAGGCGAGCCGGCGTCGCACGGTCGCGCGAGTATAGGAGCCCGGATTCTCCCGGCTCCGTAGAATCGACCCGATGAGCGAGACGGCCCCGCCCGACTCCCGGCCGCCGGCCGGCGAGCTCGAGAGCCTCCGCGCCGAGGTGGAAGAGCTGCGGCGGCTCAAGTCGGTCGACGACCTCCTCGAGACGCTTACCGGCGTCCTCGACATCCGACAGGTCTTCGACCGGGTCTCGGAGATCTCGCGCGCCGTCCTCCCGCACGACGCGATCGCCCTCGGACGCATCACGCCCGACCGACAGTCGATCCGCGTCTGGGCCCATTCCGCGATCCCGAAGGGCTTCGACATTCCCGAGACGGTTCCCCTCCCCGACCCCACGGTCGTCCAGCGGGAGTGGGACTTCATGCTCCTCGACGACATCTCCACCGACGAGACGCTCCGGCGCCAGAACGCTCCCCTCCTGAAGTACGGCGTTCGCAGCGTCCTGCGCATCCCGCTGAAGGAGGAGGGGGTGATCGTCGCGGCGCTCAACTTCCTCTCGTTCCGGCCCGCCGCCTACGCCGCGCGCGACGTCCTCATCGCGAAGCGGATCGCCGCGTTCGTCCACCTCGCCCTCTCGCACCACGACCTCGCGGAAGCGGCGCGACATGCCGCCGAGGCGCAGGAGCGCGCCCGCCAGCTCGAACGGCGGGTCGAGGGGCTCGTCGCCGCCCTCGCGTCGCAGGGCCGGGTCTCGCGCGTCGTCGGCGTCTCCGCTTCCTGGAAGGAGGTCCTCCGGCAGGCGGCGAAGGTCGCGTCGGCCGAGACGACCGTCCTCCTCACGGGAGAGTCGGGGACCGGCAAGGAGGTCGTCGCACGATTCGTCCACTCCTCCTCGCCGCGCGCGGCGGGGCCGTTCGTCGCGATCAACTGCGCCGCCCTCCCCGAGACGCTCCTCGAGTCGGAGCTCTTCGGCTACGAGCGGGGCGCGTTCTCCGGGGCGCACTCGGCCAAGCCGGGCCGGATCGAGGCCGCGCAGGGAGGGGTCCTCTTCCTCGACGAGGTGGGCGAGACGAGCCCCTCCGTCCAGGCCAAGCTCCTGCGCGTCCTCCAGGAGAAGGAGTTCCAGCGTCTCGGCGGGAGCCGGACGCAGCGGGCCGACGTCCGCGTCGTCGCCGCCACGAACCGCGACCTCGCGTCCGCCATGGCGCGCGGCGCCTTCCGCGAGGACCTCTTCTACCGGCTCGCCGTCTTCGAGATCCGTCTTCCTCCGCTCCGGGAGCGGCCCGCCGACGTCCTCCCGCTCGCCGGCGCCTTCCTCGAGGAGATCGGCGCCGAGCTCGGACGCCCGGCGGCCGGGATCTCCCGGGACGCCATGGACGCGCTCCTGCGCTATCGATGGCCCGGTAACGTCCGCGAGCTCCGGAACGTCCTCGAGCGCGCCTCGATCCTCAGCGACGGAGGCCTGATCACGCACGAGCACCTCATCGTGCCGCCCCCGGAACATCCGCAGGCCGGCGCACCGGCGGCCGCGGCCCCGGAACGGTCCGGGCTCCCGCCGCCCCCCCGAGCCGTCCGGTCGGCGTCGCTGGCCGACCTCGAGCGCGGCGCGATCGAGCGGGCCCTCGCCGAGGCGCGCTTCAACAAGAGCCGCGCCGCACGCGCCCTCGGCCTCACGCGCGGTCAGCTCTACGGCAGGCTCCGTCGTCTCGGAATCGACTCGACCGATTGATCCGCACGGAGCAATTTGCTCCGATCGGATCACTTCGGTCCACTCGGGCCATACCGGGGTCAGGCGCTACGGAAACGCCAACCATCTCACCTGCAACGGGATGCGGCTCTGCCGCCGAATTCGTCGGCGCTGGCAGATCGCTTGCGAACTGACTGTCGAAGGATGCCCGAGATGAGCCAGAAGACCGTCGAACACATCATCGGCCGGCTCGCCACGGACGAGGAGATCCGGCTTCGTTTCCGGAGGAATCCCGCCGCGACGATCACGGCGGCCGCGGGCGAGCCCGGAGCGCTGACGAGCGTCGAGAGGGAAGCCCTCTCCACGATCGATCCCGACGTCCTCGACCGGCTCGCCGACGCCGTCGACCCTCGCCTGCAGCGTGTGAGGATTCCCGCGGCGCGCGACAACGGGAGGAAGCGATGAGGGCGTCGGCTCTCCTTCTCGTCCTCGCGGTCCTGCCGGCGGGCGCGCTACGCGCCGAAGGGCCCGCCCCGGAGCTCCGCCTCACCCTCGCCGAGGCCCGTGCGATCGCGCTCGAGCGGAACGTCGAGCTCCGGGTCGAGCGGGAAGCGGCCGCCATCTCCGACGCGGGCGAGCTCCGCGCGAAGGGGGCCTGGGACCCGTTCCTCAGGGTCGACGCCCGCGCGCGGGAACGAACCGACCCGGTCAATTCGATCCTCTCCGGGGCGCCCGCCGGCGAGCTCGCGCCGACCGTCCGGAGCGCGGGTCTCACCCTCGGCGTCGTTCAGCTCCTGCCGACCGGCGGCTCGCTCTCGCTCACGTCGACGATCGCGCGAGAGAAGACCGACAACGCCTTCTCGATCCTCTCCCCCGCCTGGACGAGCTCGCTCGGCCTGGAGCTCCGGCAGCCGCTCCTGCGCAACCGCGCCACCGATCCCGCCCGCGCCGCGCTCCGCGTCGCGCGGATCGACCGGGGCCGCTCGGCGGCCTCTCTCCGCCGAGTCGCCTCCGACATCGCCGCCGCGGTCGAGCGCGCCTACTGGACGCTCGTCGCGGCCCGCCAGACCGTGGACGCGCGGGTGTCCGCCGTCGCTCTCGCCGAGCGACAGCAGGAGGACGTGAGCGCCCGCGTGGAAGCGGGGACGCTCTCCGAATCGGACCTCGCCACGCCGCTCGCCGAGGTGGAACGCCGGAAGGGGGAGCTCCTCGCCTCCCACGAGGCCTCCGCGCGCGCCGAGAACGCCCTGAAGGCGCTCCTCCTCGGCGACCCCGCAGACCCGGCATGGGCGAGCCGCCTCGTCCCGGCCGACGACGCCGAGCCGGCGACGGCTCCGGCCGGATCCGCAACTCCCGACGTCGCCGCGGCCGAGGAGCGCCGGCCCGAGGTCGCCGAGGCGGCGGCCCGCCTCGACCGTCTCGCGGTCGAGATCGAAGCCGCCCGCGATCGCGTTCGCCCGCAGCTCGACCTCGTGGCCGGATACACCGGCCGCGGGCTCGCCGGCGACCGCAACGACGACGTCGCGCCGCCGTTTCCGAGCGGTCCGGTCGAGATACCCGACGCGCTCGACGGAGGAGCGGGCCGGTCGTTCGGCACGATCGGCGAAGGGCGCTTCCCCGACGCCTCGATCGGCCTCTCCCTCGCCCTCCCCCTCGGCAACCGGGCGGCGCGGGCGGAGTCGAAGCAGCTTCGCTCCGCCCGCCTCCAGGCCGAGCTCGCCCTCCTTCGGGCGCGGCAGCAGGTCGGCGTGGAGGTGAGGAACGCGGCGTTCGCCGAGGAAACGGCCGAGCAGCGCGTGGCCGCCGCCCGCGCCGGGCGCCGGGCCGCCGAGACGCAGCTTCGCGCCGAAGAGGAGCGCTTCGCCGCAGGCCTGACGACGAGCTACTTCGTCCTGACGCGGCAGAACGACCTGACGCAGGCGCTCCTCGTCGAGACCCGTGCCCTCGCCGATCTGCGGATGGCGCGCGTCGAGCGCGCCCGCGCGGAGGGGACTCTCCTCTCCGACCGCCGGATTCAGCTCCACGACGCCGACCCGGCCGCAGCGCCGGAGAGAGGAACCCGATGAACCGCGCCCCCCGCCGCCTCGCCGCGGCCGCCCTCCTCCCCTTCCTCCTCGCCGGATGCCGGAAGGCCGACGACGGCGGCGCGATCCGCCTCAACGGCCGCATCGAGGCCCCGATGGTCGACCTCGCCGCGAAGGTCGCGGGCCGGGTCCTCGAGGTGAAGGTCCGCGAAGGCGACCGCGTGAAGGCGGGCGACCTCCTCGTCCGGCTCGACCTCGGCGAGACGGCCCTCTCGGTCGAGAGGGACCGCGACGCCCTCGGCTCGGCCGCCGCTCGCCTCCACGACCTCCAGTCGGGAAGCCGGGACCAGGAGGTCGCCGCCGCAGAGGCCGACCTCGCCGACAAGCAGG
>JAGOBQ010000370.1 GCA_017999215.1 Thermoanaerobaculia bacterium | reverse complement strand
GGACCCGCGAGGGCCGGCCCGGGCTCCTGCGGAGCCTCCTCGGGCCGCCACCGGGGCTGGCGGTTCTGCCTCTGGATCTTCTTGAAGGCGATGAAGTCGAGGACCTCGCGGCGCGAGTCCTCGTCGAGCTCCTCGAAGTCGGCCACGAGCTGCTGGGATTCCGTGGCCGGGTCCGGCGCCGGGGCCTCTTCCGTTTCCGCCGCCTCGAGCGTCGGCTCCTCGAAGAAGCGGCTCATGGAGAGCTCGAAGACCTGGAGGATCCGGAAGAGCGTGTCGAGTCCGACCTTGTACTCGCCGTTCTCCATGCGCGAGAGGTCGGACTGGGTGACGCCGATGCGGCTCGCGAGGTCGGCCTGGGTCAGGCGGCGGCTCTTCCGTATTTGACGGATTTTCTGCCCCACCACGATAATCTGCGACCGGCGCGCGCTGGTACTCATCGACACGAACCCGAACCTAAGGTTAAGCCCTCCCGGGTCCCTGTCAAGCAGTTCGTCCCGCGTCGAGCGCCCGCCGGACCAGATTTGAGACGAAACGCCTTCCTCCTCTCCGAGCTCGTGCGGCGCGATCTGGCCGCTCGATACGCCGGAAGCTTCGGCGGCGCCGCCTGGGCGGTCCTGAACCCGCTCATCCTCTGCGGTCTCTACACGCTCGTCTTCTCCGTCATCGTCCGGGTTCCGCCGCCCGGCGACTTCCGTGGAACTTACGCCGAGTTCCTGCTCGCGGGCCTTCTTCCCTGGCTCGGCCTCCAGGACGCTCTCGTCCGAGGCGCCGGTTCGGTCACGGAGCAGGCGAACCTCGTGAAGAAGATCCCGTTCCCGGTCGAGATTCTCGTCCTCTCGAGCCTCGGCTCGGCGCTGATCCTCCAGGTGGCGAGCCTGGTCGTCTTCGCGGCGATCTCGGTTCCGCTCGGATCCGGCGAGCTACACCTCGTGCCGCTGGCGGGGGCGTTCCTTTTTCAGCTTCTGCTGCTCGCTGGCCCGGTCTTTGCTCTGGCGGCTGGTAGTGTGCTGTTTCGGGACCTCGCCCAGCTCCTCGGACCTCTCCTGACCGTGACCTTCTACCTGACGCCGATTCTCTATCCAGAGGACCTCGTCCCGGCGTCGCTCGCGCCGGCGCTCGCGCTCAACCCGCTCCGCGACCTCGCTGGGCTCTTCCGGGCCGGCCTTCTCGGCACGGCGGCGCCGCCTCCCGGGCGGCTTCTCGCCTGGGGCGCCGGTCTCGCCGTGCTAGCATTTCTCGGACACCGATTCTTCGCGCGGAGCCGCAGGGTTTTCGCCGATGTCCTCTGATCATCGGGAGCTTCCTCCCATCGAGCCGCGAGCCGAAGGTTCGCGGCTCTCGTGCGCCCCAGGAGACGCCTTGAAGAGACTCGCCCTCGTACTTCCCTTCGCCCTGCTCGCATGGACGGGCTGCTCTTCCACCCCCCGCTCCGACGCCCCCGCGCCGGCTCCGGAGGCGTCGGCCGATGCCGCGAAGGAGGCCGCCGCCCGTGAGGCGATCGCCGAGCGGGAGCGCAAGACCGTCGAGGCGGCGCGCATGCTCGCGGGCCTCCCGCCCGTGCCCGAGGAGGACACGTCGGAACGCCAGGAGTGGATCATCTTCACCGACCCGACGACGGGGAAGAAGCTGCAGCGGATCCCGAAGAACCCGTCGCTCCGCGTCGTCGACGGAAAGCTCCGTCACACCCAGCTCAACCCCCGGATGTTCACCCTCGACCTCGTTCGGGAAGACGAGGGGTTCTACTACGTCGCCGCGCCCGAAGACGTGCCGGAGAAGCCGCCGGTCGACGAGGAGGCCATCGCCGAAGGGCTCCGGCGGATCGTCGAGGTCGATCCGCTCGAGTACGAGGTCGTCACTCCCTCTCTCTCGAAGGTCCAGCTCCGTCTCGAGGAGAAGTCCGATGGGCTTCCCACGAGCGGGTTCTGGCGCTCGAACATGGCCGTCGCAGACCTCGACGGCGACGGGCGGCCCGAGATCGTCACGACCCCGCCGCGGCTCGGGATGGGAACGATCGAGATCTTCCGCTACGACGGTGCGCGATGGGCCTCCATCGAGCCGGTCATCGAGGGGGACGAGACGCTGCGCTACGCCTACGGCGGAGTCGCCGTCGCGGACATGGACGGCGACGGCCGGCCCGACGTCGTTTCGATCGGCCACGGCGCGGGACCGTTCGTCTCCTACAACCTCGGCGGCTTCCGGTTCCGTCGGGAGGAGCGCGGGCTGCCGCGCCAGATGAGCGGGCGGGCGGTCTCGGCCGGGGATCTCGACGGCGACGGTCGCATCGACCTCGTCGCGATCTCGGACGAGTCGGAGGGCTCGAACCTCCGGCGCCTCCAGGCGAAGGCGGAAGCCGAGGGGCGCCCGGTCCCGGGGGGGTCGGAAGACGGCTACAAGCTCGGGATCGACACGCGCGCCTTCTTCGGCGGCGCGGACGGGAAATTCGTCGAGAGGTCTGCGGGGCTCGAGGTCTCCTGCTTCGGCTACACGCTCGAGCTGAACGCCGCCCCGCGAGACGCGGGGGCGCCGTTCTTCGCGTCCGGCTGCCGGTACCAGGGCGGTCGGGCGATCCTCTTCGAGTACGACCGGCAGGCCGGCGCCTTCTTCAACAGGGGCCGCGGGCTGGCCGAGGACTACGCCTTCCACTCCGGGACCGCGCTCGGCACCTATCAGGGGAAACCGGCCGCGTTCGTCACCTACGTCAAGGGGAACGCCCGCGGCGCGACGAAGGGACCGATCCGCGGCCACGGCCTCTCCGTCTATTACCGGGAGGGCCAGGAGTGGAAGCGAAAGCGCCTCCTCAAGGTCCTCGCGAACGTCGGGACCGAGAGCCAGGGGATCGGGGTCGGCGACCTGAACGGGGACGGCCTCGACGACGTGGCCCTCGCGGACGACGCCGTGGGCCGGGTCCGAGTCTTTTTCCAGACGCAGCAGGGGGAGTTCGAGGAGCTCGACCCGGCGCTCCAGCCGAAGCACGTGAATCGTTCGATGAGCGTGAAGATCACCGACGTGGACGGCGACGGGAAGAACGACGTCGTCCTCATGTACGAGTATCGGACCGCGGCGAAGACGCGCGCCGGGGGGATCCGGTTCTTCCGGAACGCCGGATGACCGGAGTGCCGAATCGGCCCTCCTCTCATTCGTATGGGGTGGCAGCATATTTTTTGTTCCCGACGCTTGACATTTCCGAATAGCGCCCCTAGTCTTCCCCTAGCGCCATGAGTCTGACTTTCCTTTTCCGCGATCCGGAATGCCCCGAAGTGGCGGTCGGATGCGGAGTAGCATTCGGGAATCCTATCGAATTCACGGGAGGTGATTCGGTATCGGGGGAGTTCGTAGCTCTCTGTCGTCAGGTTTCAGCCCCATCGATCACACTGAATCAGCAGGAGTAAAGATGAAGAAGTTCACCGTTCTGGTTGCCCTGGCGCTCCTCGCGGCGACGGGGACGAGCTACGCCGTGACCTGCGCGTATGACAACGTGCCGGCCGCGACGCTCCTCGTGCCGTACTTCAAGGTGTCGCGCAACGGCTCCACGGGCGCCGACATCCCCGAGGGCGGCGTCGACACCCTGGTCGCCATCACCAACGTTTCCGAGTGGGGCGTCGTCGCCCACGTCACCGTCTGGAACAAGCAGTCGGCGGCGGTCCTCGACTTCAACGTCCCGATGACGGGCTATGACGTCGCCACCTTCGGCATGCGCGCCATCCTCAATGGCAAGCTGAACGTCAACCCGAAGACGATGAAGCCGGGCAACGCCACCTATCCCGATCCGTGCGACAACCCGAACACGATCGGCTTCACGCAGACCACGTTCCAGCGCTTCCGTAACCCGTCCCTGGCGGACGAGGCCGACACGCTCGGCTACTACTCCACGCCGGCCTTCAGCGGCTCCTTCCGCAGCCGTGTCTGGACGTCCCTCGACGAGGGCGCCGACTACGCGGGTCTCGTCGATCCTCAGCCGACCGACGTCTACAACCCGGCCTGCAACGACAGCATTGGCTCCGCGAGCCTCTCCGGCGACTTCACCGGCTACCTCACGATCGACGTGACGAACTACTGCACGAACTTCTTCCCGGATGAGTCGCAGTTCTACGTCAACGACGCGATCGCGACGCTCGGCTGGGACGGCAACGACGGCCCGAACGTCCTCATGGGCGACGTCTTCTTCGTTGATCCGGCCGCCAACGCCGGCAACATCTCCGGCGAGGTCGCCGTCCCGCTCGAGTTCGACAACCGCCTCGACTGGACGACGGACCGCACCTTCTACAACCGCTACACGGTCGACAGCCGCTCCGGCGCGATCTCGGATCCGGGCACGGCGATCGCCGGCGTCCCGGCTGCGTTCGCCTACGTCGGCGACGGGCGCGAGCCCCTCGGCGTGGCCTACGGCTTCCGCTACATGAACGCCTCCGAGTTCCAGGCGCAGAGCTTCCTCACGGTGTGGCGCTCCGACCTGTGGCGCTTCGAGGCCAGGGACAACGACGGCTTCGCGACCCTCTGCAAGGACCTCACCGACCGCAACTACGAGCCGGTTGGCGTCTTCACCTGGGACGAGGACGAGAACTACAACACGATCCAGGGTGGCGGGCCTTCGGGCGACGTCGCTCCCTCGGTCGACCCGTACATCTGGTGGGAGACCCAGCGCATCGTCCTCGCCGACAACGCCGACGTGAACCCCGGCGGCTACAAGTTCGGCTGGACGCGCGTTGACTTCCCCTACAACGAGGGCGCCCGCTTCCACCAGGCCTACGTCGGCATCCAGCACTCCGCGGCTGGCCAGTTCGTCAGCGTCGGCCACGCGGCCACGATGCTCGACAACGACTTCACCTGCGGCACGGACGCCATCACCGAGCCCG